>NZ_JBHTLD010000036.1:0-27085 GCF_042678745.1 Pontibacter rugosus
GTAGGCATTTACTAGCTGTTAATTATAGATTTTTCCACTTTTAATTTTGGTCTGCAAAGGTATAAAAATCACTTTGCAAATTCAAAATTTTAATTCATTAATTCTCTGCACCTTAGGCTTCTCCTACCGTTCCTCCGAAGTTCATCGGGAAGGAAGGAGTATCCTGTGTCTGCTTAATTTCACCAAAGCTATCCTCAAACTTTTTTATATTATCTGCCAGAGCAGCCAATAGTCTTTTGGCATGCTCTGGTGTGATAACAATTCTTGATTTTACTTTCGCTTTTGGCAGACCGGGCATTAGCTTTATAAAATCGACTACAAATTCGCTGCTAGAGTGTGCGATCATGGCAAGATTTACATACTCACCTTCTGCCACCTCCTCTGTTAGCTCAATGCTAATCTGATTTTGCTTTTGCAGATCTTCAGCCATTGTTTATCGGTTTTGCAATTCCTGCTGTCTTTTTGTAGTAGCCTTTTTAGACTCTACCAACGAATCATATTCATCCTGGCTCCCTACAATCAGGTTCTGGTATTCACGCAGACCTGTACCGGCAGGGATTAGGTGTCCTACAATTACATTTTCTTTCAATCCTAGCAGTTCATCAGCTTTACCTTTAATTGCGGCTTCACTCAGTACTTTTGTTGTTTCCTGGAATGATGCTGCAGAAATAAAGCTTTGAGTTCCCAATGAAGCTTGTGTGATACCTTGTAAAGTTGGACGAGATACAGCTGGTGATGCATCTCTTACAGTTACCAATTTCAGGTCACGGCGCTTCAGACTTGAGTTCTCATCTCGCAGACGGCGTGCCGTTACGATCTGTCCTGGTTTCAAGTCAGCAGAATCTCCGGCTTCTTCTACCACTTTCATATCTATGATGCGGTCGTTTTCTTCCATGAATGTAATCTTATCCACAGACTGGTTCTCCAAGAAGCTTGTATCACCTGCATCTACAACGATCACTTTCTGCATCATTTGGCGTACTACCACTTCAATGTGCTTATCGTTAATCTTCACACCCTGCAGACGGTATACTTCCTGAATTTCATTTACCAGGTATTCTTGAACTGCACCTGGTCCTTGAATATTCAGAATGTCATTTGGTGTTATAGCACCGTCTGACAAAGGCATACCTGCACGGATAAAGTCATTGTCCTGCACCAGGATGTGCTTGGAAAGCGGCACCATGTACTTCTTCTTCACTCCGTCTTTCGACTCTATGTAGATTTCACGGTTACCACGCTTCACATTTCCATATGTTACTACACCATCAATTTCAGACACAACTGCCGGGTTAGATGGATTACGAGCTTCGAAAAGTTCTGTAACGCGTGGAAGACCACCTGTAATATCTCTTGTTTTACCGATAGCACGAGGAATCTTAACAAGGATTTGACCTGCCTTGATTTTCTCACCGTTCTCTACCGTTAAGTGAGCACCTACTGGTATGTTATAACCTTTTGGCTCTCCATTTTTCGGATTAACAAGTATGGCAGGGTTTTGTGTCTTATCTTTTGTATCGATAATTACTTTCTCACGGTAACCTGTCTGCTCATCTGACTCCTCACGATAGGTTACACCCTCGATGATTGATTCATATGCTATTTCACCGTCAAATTCTGAAAGTATAACAGCGTTATATGGATCCCAATTACAAAGCTGTGCACCTTTCTCTACAATCTGTCCCTCATTAACATGCAAGAAAGAGCCATAAGGAACGTGGTTGCTTATTAAAAGCTTCCCTGTATTAGGATCAACAATTCTAACTTCTCCTGAACGTCCCATTACGACTTTTACAGGGTTGCCTTCATTATTAACCGTATCTAAAGAGCGAACATCCTCATACTCTACTTTACCACCGAATTTCGCAAGTATGGTTGCATCTACCGCAATGTTAGACGCTGTACCACCCACGTGGAAAGTACGAAGTGTTAACTGAGTTCCTGGCTCACCAATAGATTGTGCTGCAATAACACCTACTGCTTCACCTTTCTGCACCATAAATCCTGTTGCCAGGTTACGGCCGTAGCATTTTGCACAAATACCTCTCTTCGACTCACAAGTCAATACAGAACGTATTTCTACTGCTTCGATTGCAGTGTTTTCTATTGCTTTTGCTACTTCTTCAGTTATTTCGACACCCGATTCAGTGATAAGCTCATTCGTGATTGGGTCATACACATCATGTACAGCCACACGTCCCAGAATACGCTCTGACAGAGATTCAACGATATCTTCGTTATCTTTCAGTGCACTTACTTCCAGTCCTCTTAAAGTACCGCAGTCTTCTTCGTTCACGATCACATCTTGTGATACGTCAACCAATCTACGTGTCAGGTAACCAGCATCTGCCGTTTTAAGAGCTGTATCCGCAAGACCTTTACGTGCACCGTGTGTAGAGATAAAATACTCGATTACATCCAGACCTTCTTTGAAGTTAGAAAGGATCGGGTTTTCGATAATCTCACCCACAGAACCTTGAAGAGATTTCTGTGGCTTAGCCATCAGACCTCTCATACCACCTAACTGACGAATCTGCTCTCTGGAACCACGTGCACCAGAGTGCATCATCATGAAGATTGAGTTGAACCCTTGATCTTCATTTTCCAGGCGTCGCATCAACGTTTCTGTTATCTGGTTGTTGATACGAGTCCAGATATCAATAACCTGGTTGTAACGCTCATTATCTGTTATCAGACCCATAGAGTAGTTTTGCCATACAGCTTCCACATCACTCTTAGCCTGATTTACAAGTATCTCCTTCTCAGCCGGGATGTTGATATCACCAAGACCCATTGACAATCCGCCTTTATAAGCAGACTGGAATCCAAGTGTTTTAATATCATCTAGGAACTGAGCAGTACGGGCCATACCCGTTTCTTTGAATACTCTTGAAATGATCTGCTGCAGTTTTTTCTTCGTAAGCAGTTCATCTATATAGCCTACTTCTTCAGGTACAAACTGATTGAAGATTACACGGCCAGCAACTGTTTCAATAGATTTGAACTCTAGTTCCCCTTGCTCGTTTCTTATCTTTGTTCTAACCTTGATATAAGCATGCTTTGATATGATTTTCTCGTTGATAGCAATGATAACTTCCTCTGCAGAGTAGAAGCTCATTCCTTCACCTTCGATTTTCTCATTCTCAGTGGTACGCTTTCCTTTAGATACGTAGTATAAACCTAGTACCATGTCCTGAGAAGGTACTGCAATTGGAGCACCGTTAGCAGGGTTCAGTATGTTATGCGACGCCAGCATTAGCATAGAGGCTTCCAAAACAGCAGCAGGTCCTAGTGGAACGTGCACCGCCATCTGGTCACCGTCAAAGTCGGCGTTAAACGCTGTACATACTAGCGGGTGCAGCTGGATTGCCTTTCCCTCGATCAGCTTCGGCTGGAATGCCTGGATACCAAGTCTGTGGAGCGTAGGAGCACGGTTAAGGAGTACCGGATGGCCTTTCAGCACATTCTCCAGAATATCCCAAACTACAGGATCTTTACGATCAACTATTTTCTTGGCAGACTTTACCGTCTTAACGATACCTCTTTCGATCAGCTTGCGTATGATGAACGGCTTGAAAAGTTCAGCTGCCATGTTCTTCGGCAGACCACACTCATGTAGCTTCAGTTCAGGACCAACCACAATTACTGAACGTCCAGAGTAATCCACACGCTTACCTAGTAAGTTCTGACGGAATCGTCCTTGCTTACCTTTCAGCATGTCAGAAAGTGACTTCAGTGCACGGTTACCTTCTGCACGAACAGCGTTCACTTTACGTGAGTTGTCGAACAGGGAGTCAACCGCTTCCTGTAGCATACGCTTCTCGTTACGAAGAATTACTTCAGGAGCCTTAATTTCGATCAAACGCTTCAGACGGTTGTTACGAATAATAACACGTCTGTAAAGATCGTTCAAGTCAGATGTAGCAAAACGACCGCCATCTAATGGAACTAATGGGCGAAGTTCTGGCGGAATAACAGGTACCATGCGGATGATCATCCATTCTGGTCTGTTTTCTATCCGTGTTGTTGCATCACGGAAAGCTTCTACTACGCGCAAACGCTTCAACGCCTCAGCTTTACGCTGCTGCGATGTTTCGTGAGCTGCTGCATGACGCAGTTCGTACGATAGATCATCCAAATTAATGCGCTCTAACAACATTTGCAGCGCTTCTGCACCCATCTTAGCGATAAACTTATTTGGATCGTTATTATCCAACATTTGGTTTTCGCGTGGCAGCTTATCCACCATATCCAGGTACTCATCTTCAGTCAGGAAGTCCAGTATGTTCACACCGTCTTCTGCCAAGATACCCGGCTGGATAACTACATATCTTTCATAGTAGATAATCTGATCAAGCTTCTTTGTTGGTAAGCCTAACAGATACCCTATTTTATTCGGAAGGGATTTAAAGTACCAGATATGCGCTACAGGAACAACAAGCTCAATATGGCCCATACGCTCACGACGCACTTTTTTCTCAGTCACCTCTACACCGCAACGGTCGCAGATGATGCCTTTGTATCTGATTCTTTTATACTTTCCGCAGTGGCATTCCCAGTCCTTTACGGGTCCGAATATTCTTTCGCAGAATAGACCACCCATTTCAGGCTTATAGGTTCTATAGTTTATGGTCTCAGGCTTTACTACCTCACCGTTGGAACGCTCCAGGATTGACTCTGGCGAAGCCAAGCTGATCGTTACTTTCGAGAAGTCCTGAGTTAGCTTTTTATTTTTCGCAAATGCCATATTATTAGAATAATGTCGATACTATAAATATGCCTTACAGCTTAATAAGTATAAGTATGACAAGCGCCATGGCTATTGCCGCGGCGCTTGTCATTTATACTTTTACTCTAGTGTAATCTCCAGAGCTAAGCCTCTTAACTCATGAATCAATACGTTGAATGATTCTGGAATATTTGGCTTAGGAAGCACGTCGCCTTTTACGATTGCTTCGTAGGCTTTCGCACGACCTATCACGTCGTCTGATTTTACTGTAAGTATTTCCTGCAGTACGTTCGAAGCACCAAATGCCTCTAGCGCCCACACTTCCATCTCTCCAAATCGCTGACCACCAAACTGTGCTTTACCACCTAATGGCTGCTGTGTAATCAGTGAGTATGGTCCGATTGAACGAGCGTGCATTTTGTCATCAACCAAGTGTCCTAGTTTCAGCATGTAAATCACGCCAACTGTAACTGGTTGATCAAATCTATCCCCGCTTAAGCCGTCAAATAAGTATGAACGTCCGAAGTGTGGCAGACCAGCTTCAGCCAACTCTGCAGAAACTTGCTCTTCTGTAGCACCATCGAAAATAGGAGTAGCATATTTTCTACCTAATTTCAATCCTGCCCATCCAAGTACAGTCTCATAGATCTGGCCAATGTTCATCCTTGAAGGTACACCAAGTGGGTTCAATACGATATCCATTGGCGTTCCATCCTCCAGGAACGGCATGTCTTCCTCACGCACGATACGGGCTACTACACCCTTGTTACCGTGACGTCCGGCCATCTTGTCACCAACTTTCAACTTACGCTTCTTGGCAACATATACTTTAGCTAACTGAACAATACCAGCTGGCAATTCATCCCCTACTTCAAGAGTAAATCGTTCGCGCTTGAAGTGTGCTGATACAATGTTGCGACGTTTGTTGTAGTTCTTAACAAGCTCTACCAACATATTGTTCGTTTTCTCATCAGCTGTCCAATCCTCTAAAATAAGGTCTTTGAACATATTCACTTCTTCAGGTACTGCGTAGTTGCTTTCGTCCTTGTATGGGTTTTTCTCTGGGAACAACGCTTCTGTAACATTCCTTCTGGAGAACTTCACTCCTTTAGAAAGAATATCATCTCCAAACTTGTGGCGAATGCCTTGTGTCGTTTTACCTTCAAGCAGCGTCACAAGCTTATCAACCATCACATTCTTGATAGCAGTTAATTCCTTAGAATACTTAACCTTAAGTTCTTCAACCTCTTTCTTAGATTTCGCCCGAAGGTTTTTGTCTTTCTTAGGACGAGAGAACAATTTAGTATCGATTACAACCCCATTTAATGATGGAGGTGCTTTCATCGATGCATCCTTCACATCACCAGCTTTGTCACCAAAGATTGCTCTTAACAGTTTCTCTTCTGGTGTTGGATCAGTCTCTCCTTTTGGCGTAATCTTACCAATCAAGATATCTCCTTCTGTGATCTCTGCACCGATACGAATGATACCGTTCTCATCCAGGTTTCTAACTGCCTCTTCACTAACGTTAGGTATTTCTGAAGTTAGTTCTTCTTCGCCACGTTTCGTTTCACGAACTTCTAATTCAAATTCTTCAATGTGAATTGAAGTGAAAACATCGTCACGAACAACTTTTTCAGAAATAACAATAGCATCCTCAAAGTTATAACCTTGCCATGGCATGAAAGCCACCTGCATGTTTCGTCCAATAGCTAGTTCACCGTTGTTGGTAGCATAACCTTCGCAAAGTGGCTCCCCTTTTACTACACGATCACCCTTCTTCACAAGTGGAGTCAGGTTAATGCATGTATCTTGGTTTGTTCTTCTGAATTTAACCAACTTGTAAGTAACATATTCTGCATCAAAAGAGACTAATTTCTCTTCTTCGCTCAAATCATACTTCACAACAATCTTAGTAGCATCCACGAAGTCAATCACACCATTTCCTTCTGCGATCACTAAAGCACGCGAATCAATAGCAGCTCTTCTTTCCAAACCTGTACCAACAATCGGCGCCTCAGGCTTAAGTAAAGGAACAGCCTGACGTTGCATGTTTGAACCCATCAGGGCACGGTTAGCATCATCATGCTCCAGGAATGGAATCATAGAAGCTGCCACCGATACAATCTGGTTCGGAGCAACGTCCATATAGGTATAAGTTTCCGGTGCTTCAACAGGGAAGTCACCTTCGAAACGCCCTTTTACAGTAGGATTTACAAAATTTCCACCTTCATCAATCACGGCATTTGCCTGTGCGATGTGGTGTGTATCTTCTTCCTCTGCTGTCAGATACTCTACAGTACCATCTACTACTACTTTACCTTCAATCACCTTACGATAAGGCGTCTCAATAAAGCCCATGTGGTTTACACGAGCATGTACACATAGAGAAGAAATCAAACCGATGTTCGGCCCTTCTGGTGTTTCAATAGTACAAAGACGACCATAGTGTGTATAGTGAACGTCACGAACCTCGAAACCTGCACGCTCTCTTGACAGACCACCTGGCCCTAATGCTGATACACGACGCTTATGCGTCACTTCAGCAAGCGGGTTTGTCTGGTCCATGAACTGAGACAACTGGTTCGTTCCGAAGAACGAGTTGATAACAGATGATAGCGTACGCGCGTTGATCAAATCAACTGGCTTGAAATCTTCGTTATCACGTACGTTCATACGCTCCTTAATAGTTCTGGCCATACGAGCCAAACCTACTCCAAACTGTGCATAAAGCTGTTCACCCACTGTTCTTACACGGCGGTTGCTCAAGTGGTCAATATCATCCACAACAGCTTTAGAGTTGATCAAACCGATCAGATACTTCACAATAAGAACAATGTCCTCATTTGTTAATACCTTAGCATCCCAGTTTGTATCAAGACCTAATTTCTTGTTGATTCTATAGCGTCCAACTTCACCTAGGTCATAACGCTTATCTGAGAAGAACAGCTTCTGGATAATATCACGAGCTGTTTCAACGTCAGGCGCTTCTGTGTTTCTTAACTGACGGTAAATCTGCTCTACCGCTTCCTGCTCAGAGTTTGAGTTATCTTTTTGAAGCGTGTTATAAATGATTGCATAATCCGCAATATTCACGTTTTCCCGGTGCAGGATAATTGATTTTACACCCGAGTCAACAATCACATCGATATCTTCTGCAGTGATCTCAGAGTCACGCTCTAATATCACTTCATTTCTATCGATAGAAACTACTTCACCTGTATCTTCATCCACAAAGTCTTCTGTCCATGTTCTAAGAACACGTGCAGCCAACCTGCGGCCAATAGTATCTTTTAGCGTCTTTTTATCTGCTGAAATTTCTTCTGAAAGGCCAAACAGGTCCAAAATATCCTTATCTGTACCATAACCGATTGCACGAAGCAGCGTAGTTACAGGAAACTTTTTCTTACGGTCGATGTAAGCATACATCACGTTATTCACGTCTGTAGCAAACTCTACCCAAGATCCTTTGAAAGGAATGATTCTCGCTGAATATAATTTCGTACCATTGGTGTGCTTGCTCTGTGCAAAGAACACGCCTGGTGATCTGTGCAACTGAGAAACTATAACACGTTCAGCTCCATTGATTACAAAAGAGCCTTTTTCAGTCATATATGGGATATTACCCAAGAATACTTCCTGCTCAATTGTTTCAAAATCTTCGTTATCCTCATCATTACAGATAAGGCGAAGCTTAGCTTTTAATGGTACTGAATAGGTAAGTCCTCTATCAATACTCTCATCAACAGAATATTTAGGAGGATCTATATGATAGTCGATAAACTCCAGTACGAAGTTTTCTCTTGAATCTGAAATAGGAAAGTTTTCGGCGAAAACCTTAAACAAACCTTCCTGGGCTCTATTTGCAGCAGGAGTTTCCAGCTGAAAAAAGTCTTGGAATGACTGCACCTGAACATCCAAAAAGTCAGGATAGTCAATCACCGGCTTTATAGAGGCAAAATTGATTCGTTCTGTCGTTTTGTTCTTAGCCAAAGCCTTGGAATTTTACGTTAACAATAAGTTATTTAGCACACAGAGTCCAAAACAACTGTGGGCAAAAAAAAGATTCAAATTTATTGAATCTTTATAGAAACAGGAAAAGACCTGACTACATCGCCAGGTCTACCTGTTATCAGTATGTTGATAAAGTGGGATTATTTAACCTCCACTTCAGCACCAGCTTCTTCCAAAGATTTCTTCAGTGAGTCAGCCTCATCTTTAGCTACACCTTCTTTCAGAGCTTTTGGAGCACTGTCTACTAATTCTTTAGCCTCTTTCAGACCAAGACCAGTAAGCTCTTTAACTAGCTTAACAACTGCTAGTTTCTGAGCACCTGCTGCCTTAAGGATTACGTCAAAAGAAGATTTCTCCTCTGCAGCAGCTCCTCCTTCAGCACCAGCGCCACCAGCCATCATTACTGGAGCAGCAGCAGCAGGCTCGATGCCATACTCATCCTTAAGAATAGTAGCTAGTTCGTTAACTTCTTTAACAGTCAAGTTTACTAACTGCTCAGCGAATGCTTTCAAATCTGCCATTTTTATGAAATTAAAAGTTACTTATTGATTACGTTTTTTTTAAAATTATTCTTTCTCTGATAATGTTTTCAGGATTCCGGCCAATTTGCCGCCGCTGCTTTGAAGCGCAGAAACAACATTCTTAGCAGGAGACTGAAGAAGACCAATGATCTCGCCAATGAGTTCCTCTCTAGACTTGATTTTAGTCAATGCATCAAGCTGCTCATCGCCAACATAAATACCGCTGTCGATATAAGCACCCTTCAACAGAGGAAGCGGATTGCCTTTTTTTCTGAAGTCTTGGATCAGTTTTGCAGGAGCATTGCCTGTTTCTTTACCGAACAGGATACCGGAAGCGCCCTTTAAAACATCATCCAGCGCAGAAGTATCAGCTTCTAAAGTATCTAGCGCCTTCTTGATAAGTGAATTCTTATATACTTTATATTCGATATCTCTATCAAATGCAAGTCTTCTGAACGCATTAACACTTGCTACACTCATAGTAGAGGCATCCGTGATATAGAAGTATGCTGTATTGGCAAGCTTCTCGCTCAGGTCTTTTACAATTATCTCTTTTTCTTCCCTGGTCATGTTCTTAGATCGCTGTGTTCTTGTCTACAATTACGGCCGGGCTCATTGTACTAGACAATGTTATGCTCTTGATATAAGTACCTTTAGCAGAAGATGGCTTTAAGCGGTTTAGTGTTTGAAGCACTTCTCCTGCGTTTGCAGCTAACTGCTCTGCAGAGAAAGACACTTTGCCTACACTTGTGTGAATGATACCGAATTTGTCAACTTTAAAGTCGATTTTACCAGCTTTAACTTCTTTCACAGCTTTAGCCACATCTTGCGTTACTGTACCTGACTTAGGGTTTGGCATTAGATTACGAGGACCTAATATTCTACCTAAACGACCTACTTTAGCCATTACTGCAGGCATGGTGATGATAACATCTACATCCGTCCAACCTTTTTCGATCTTTTGGATATAATCATCAAGACCTACAAAATCAGCACCGGCGTCTTTTGCTTCCTGCTCTTTATCTGGAGTAACAAGTGCAAGTACCTTCACGTCTTTACCAGTACCATGAGGCAGTGTTACAATACCACGAACCATTTGGTCGGCCTTACGCGGATCCACGCCCAAACGTACGTCGATATCCACAGAAGCGTCAAACTTTGTAAAAGTAATATCTTTTACTACTGAAGCCGCATCCGTTAGAGAATACTCTTGTGTTAAGTCAGCCTTGGCTAAGGCCGCTTTTCTGTTTTTAGATAACTTAGTCATTTCTCTTAACTGTTATTCGTTCCACGGAGCTGTACCAGAAACTGTGATACCCATGCTTCTTGCCGTTCCGGCTACTTGCTTCATCGCTGACTCAAGTCTGAAAGCATTTAGATCAGGCATCTTTGTCTCGGCAATCTCTCTTACCTGATCCCAAGTTACTGAACCTACTTTGTTACGGTTTGGCTCTTTAGAACCTCCCTTGATTTTAGCAGCATCCATTAACAATACTGGAGCAGGTGGCGTTTTAATAACGAAGTCGAAAGACTTATCTGCATAGATTGTAATCAATACTGGTAACACTTGTCCTGGCTTATCTTGTGTTCTAGCATTAAACTGCTTACAGAACTCCATGATATTAAGACCTTTAGAACCAAGTGCAGGTCCAATCGGTGGCGATGGATTCGCGGCACCTCCCTTTACCTGAAGTTTCAGGTAACCTTTAATTTCCTTTGCCATTATATTTATTTACTACGATTCTTTTTCTACTTGCATGTAGTTCAGCTCAACTGGTGTATTACGACCAAAGATCTTCACCATTACGTTAAGCTTCTTACGCTCTTCAAACACTTCCTCAACAGTTCCAGCGAAACCACTGAAAGGACCATCCATCACTTTCACAATCTCTCCAACTACAAACGGCGTATCTAATATTTCCGCCTGCTCCTCTGCCTCGTCTACCGTTCCCAAAATCCTGTTAACCTCAGACTGACGCAATGGAACTGGTTTTTTATTTGGAGAGCTATTCTCTCCGCCGAGGAAACCAATTACACCCGGAGTACTAATAATAATGTGCTCTGCTTCACCATGAGATAGATCGGCATGAACCAAGACATAGCCTGGAAAAAAACTTCTCTCTCTGATTCTTTTCTTCCCATTTCTCATTTCGTACACTTTCTCAGCAGGAATTAAAACCTGCGGAACGTACTCATCGAGATTATGTCTCATTATTTCATTTTCCAGGTAAGCCTTAGCTTTTTTCTCCTGGCCACTAACAGCGCGAACTACATACCATTTCAAATCAGCCATATACCTTCTAATTTAAAACTGGTTGTAAAACCACGTCAGTACTGAATCGAACGCAAAGTCCATAGCACCAACCACAAGAGCAAATATCAAAGAACCTATCAACACCAATATTGAGCTATTCTGCAACTCAGAATAAGTTGGCCAAGAGACTCTTTCCTTCATCTCTTCGACTGTGTCGTTTATATAAGTTCTAATACTGCTCATCGCTTCGCTTTCCAGATAGTGATAAAAATTGCACGGGTGGAGAGACTCGAACTCCCAGCCAATGGTTTTGGAGACCACTACTCTACCAATTGAGCTACACCCGTAAAAAAATGCACGCCACTTTTACAATGGAGTGCAAATTTATTCAAAAGAATTATGAAAACAAACCCGTTCTCGAAAAACTTTTCAAGAACGGGTTTGAAACATATTATTAGTCAAGGATTTCAGTTACCTGACCAGCACCTACTGTTCTACCACCCTCACGGATAGCGAAACGTAGACCTTTTTCCATTGCTACAGCGTTGATCAAGGTTACGTCAATAGTGATGTTATCACCTGGCATTACCATTTCTACGCCTTCAGGAAGCATGATCTCTCCAGTTACGTCTGTGGTTCTGAAGTAGAACTGTGGACGGTATCTGTTGAAGAATGGAGTGTGACGTCCACCTTCTTCTTTAGAAAGAACGTAAACTTCAGCTTTGAATTTAGTGTGAGGCTTCACAGAACCTGGCTTACAGATCACCATACCACGACGGATATCAGTTTTCTCTATACCACGCAGAAGAAGACCTACGTTGTCACCAGCTTCACCTCTGTCAAGAATCTTACGGAACATCTCAACACCAGTAACTGTAGACTTCAAGTTCTCAGCACCCATACCCAGGATATCAACCTGCTCACCAGAGTTGATGATACCACGCTCGATACGGCCAGTAGCAACTGTACCACGACCAGTGATTGAGAACACGTCCTCAACTGGCATCAAGAATGGAAGGTCAACCAGACGCTCTGGAAGTGGAATGTAAGAGTCAACAGCAGCCATCAGTTCTTCGATAGTAGCTACCCACTTAGCATCGCCGTTAAGGCCACCAAGAGCAGAACCCTGAATTACCGGAATGTTGTCGCCATCGAAATCATAGAACGAAAGAAGCTCACGGATTTCCATCTCAACAAGCTCAAGAAGCTCTGGATCATCCACCATGTCAACTTTGTTCATGAATACTACTAGCTGAGGTACACCTACCTGACGAGCAAGAAGGATGTGCTCACGCGTCTGTGGCATTGGGCCATCAGTAGCAGCAACCACTAGAATAGCACCATCCATCTGGGCAGCACCAGTAACCATGTTCTTCACATAGTCAGCGTGACCAGGACAGTCAACGTGTGCATAGTGACGGTTTTCAGTTGCGTACTCTACGTGTGATGTATTGATAGTGATACCTCTTTCTTTTTCTTCAGGAGCATTGTCAATTGAAGAGAAGTCACGAAGTGTAGCAAGACCTTTGCCAGCTAATACAGTAGATATAGCAGCAGTTAAAGTAGTTTTGCCGTGGTCAACGTGACCGATAGTACCGATATTTACGTGCGGTTTGGAACGGTCAAATGTTTCTTTAGCCATTGTATGATATTAAATTAAGGTTAAAACGTTTAAGTTTATGTCGCGCTTTTAAATATACACGTAACGGACTGTGAGCCAACGATGGGAATTGAACCCACGACCTCTTCCTTACCAAGGAAGCACTCTACCCCTGAGCTACGTCGGCTTTTAAAGCCATCAGAAACTACAACCCTATTTACACTAAAAAGGAAGCTCATCTGCATGAATTTCCTTCTCCAGTCCTTGTTAGTAAATAAGTTTTCTGACTTCTGTGAGCGGGAGACGAGGGTCGAACTCGCGGCCTATAGCTTGGAAGGCTATCGCTCTACCAACTGAGCTACTCCCGCTTTAATTAATCCTAAAAAATTTAATTTGAATGACTGAACAAAAAATCAGTCATTCAAATTAAACAGTGGGGAGAGCAGGATTCGAACCTGCGAAAGCTTACGCTAACGGAGTTACAGTCCGTCCCATTTGGCCGCTCTGGAACCTCCCCGAAGCTAATTTTGCATTAAATCAGCAGAACTCTTCCTTTCACTTCCACCGCTTGCGCTGTGTTTTTCGTTCTAAGGAGATGCAAAATTAAGCCCTTTTTTATCTAAGTCAAATAATTCGGCAAAAAAATGTAAAATATTTTCTGCTGCCACTATTGCCCATACATTTCAAGCAGGCGTTCGTCCTTCTCAGAAGCTCTTATTTGCTCCAATAATGCTTGCACCTCCTCTTTCTCCGACATGACCATAAGTGCCTGATAGGCAGCTGCACGCACGTAATATAAACGGTGGTTCTTGGCCATATCACCTAGCATGTTTATTACCTCTGGTGTATTTGTAGTACTGTTACTAGCTAAGTATGCCCCGAAGCTTTGCAGCATGTAATAAAGTTCACCTCCATTGGCTGATTTTATGTTTTTCATAAACCAGTCGAACTTTTCTGGCCCTCCCTGCACGGCATAGTATGTTGCTAAAGACAGTACAATGTCTTCGTTTTCTTCTTTATCGAAACGCGCCAGCTTCTCTTTTGTGTCCGATGCACCTGTTCCCGCATAGGCAAGTATAGCTGCCGCTGTTACTTGGTAAGAACTATCATTCATCGCATTTTGAAACAGTTGCTGGTATTTAGCACCGTTCCGGCCAGCCAAGGCAAGTATGGCATCAGCCCGCACAGAACCTTTCTTATCCCGCGTTGCAATATTTTGTATCAGGGACTCTACCGCAGCTGCGTCTCCCTCTTTCAAACTGCTAAGCGTATTAACGGCCATACTTCGCACTGCCCAGAAATCATCTTTTAAAGCACTGATGTACATGGTACGCACTTGCGGCTCCGTTACTTTCTCTTCTAATTTAGCAAGTGCTTCCATTTTTGGAATAAACTGTCTTGCATTCTGAAACTGGTAGAGGAGTTCCTGATCGGTTTTGGCATGTTGCACCTCTCCCAACACCTGCTGCTCTACATCAAACAACACTGCTTGTGGCTGCGCCTCCACAGCAAGGCTGAAAGTCTGCTCTGCTTTGTCTACAACAATAGAGTGCAGTTGCTTTTTACCTCCTGCCCATACTGCCACCTGTAGCGGCAACCTGTAAACAGGCGCATACGCTGAATCCTGCACCTGCTGCACCTGTAGCTGAAGCCTGCCATTGGCATAGGAATGCTCCACTTTCAATTCCGGATGTCCTGGCTTCATAAACCACTGGTCAAAAAACCACATAAGGTCTTGTCCAGTCACATCTTCAAAAGCCATCCGTAGTTCAGCCACCTCTACATCAGAAAACTTATTCCGTGTCAGGTATAAATTAAGGGAAGCCCACCAGGCATCATCGCCTACTAATTTGCGCAACATGTGCAGCACGCGGCCTCCTTTGGCATAGGAGTGGCTATCAAACATGTCTTCGCGGTCTTTGTAGTGATAACGGATTAACGGCTCCCGCTTCCCTTCTGCTTCACTCAGGTACTGCCCCAGCTCATCTACGTGCAGGTAAGCAGCTTCATCAGCGCCATACTTGTGTTCGGCCCATAGATACTCAGAATAGTTAGCAAAGGCTTCATTCAGCGGCAGGTTTGCCCACGATTCTGTCGTCACGTAATCTCCAAACCACTGATGGAACAGCTCATGCGCTATAATGCCATCCCAGCTTTTGTCCAGCAGTTCGCGCTCGTTTAACTGCAGCGCTTCCATAAAAGTTGAGGCCGAGGTATTCTCCATGGCACCCGACACAAAGTCGCGCACTACCACCTGCGAGTATTTTGCCCAGGGATACGCTACACCCAGCTTCTGTGAAAAGAATTCCATCATGGCTGGCGTATTACCGAATATCTTTTTTGCTGTTTCTTTATAAGCCGGCTCTACATAATAGTTCACCTCCTTATCACGCCACTTATCCTTCACCACGGCATATTCTCCAACAACAAGTGTGGCTAAGTATGGCGCATGTGGCAGTTCCTGCTTCCAGTAGTCTGTTTTGGTACCGTCAGCATTTTGGCGCGAGTAAACAAACGCTCCATTCGAAAGGGTTGTGAACTTAGGATCAACCGTCACATAAATATCCTGCGTCATGCGCTCGTTTGGCGCATCAATGGTTGGGAACCAGGCAGAGTTTGCTTCTGTCTCGCCCTGCGTCCATATCTGCCTTGGCTTGTTAGCCTCCTCTCCCAGTGGGTTTATAAAGTATAACCCTTTGTCTGAGGTAATCGCATCCGACCCTCCGGTAACAAGTTCGTTTGGCTTGGCGGTATAGATAACTTCCACCGTGTACTTCTCATCGCGGGTATAGGTCTTGTTTAGCTTGATAGAGAGCTTCTGCCCATCATAACCATACGTTAGCGGAGTCGCATCATTCCCTCGCATCAGGCTTACACTGTGGATATCCATTCCTTTGGCATCCAGCACCAGTGTGTCCTGCGGATAGAAATAAGGCTTTAGGGTTAACTCTGCACTACCCTTTAAATATTGCTTCTCCCAATCAAACCTCACGCGCAGCATAGTGTGCAGCAGGTCGTGTTCTTTTGTTCGGGAAGGGTTAAATTTATACTTCTTTGATGCCCACACCGGTATGGTATCTGCGGGAGCTTCGGTGGATATACCTGCCGCCGGTGCTTTGGCTTTAGCATCTACAACAGCTTTGTTGGTGTTACAGCCACTGGCAAAAGCCATAGAGGCTGCTAAACCTACTATGCTGAGAAACCTATGATTCATGCTTTGAATGTTTTAAATTTGAGGTGAAGTTCTTAAATTACTCTGAGAAAACCACTACCTTTAAGGTCGAAACCATACGAAAGAAGATGCTTCAGGTAAAAACCGGTAACGAGAAAACATGGCAGGTTGATATACAAAAAGATGCCATTCTATTAGACGGAACCCCATTTGATTGGGACATTTCCCCTATAGGTCCTAATACTTACCATATTATCAAAGGCGCACGATCTTTTACCGCTGAAGTTGTTTCAGCTGATTACCAGGAGAAAACCTTTACGTTTAAAATCAACGGAGCCATACAAACCGTAAGCGTAAAAGACCGCTTCGACCTTTTGCTTGACAAGCTGGGCATGAGCAATGCCAACGCTAATAAGGTAAATGATGTAAAAGCGCCTATGCCAGGGCTTATACTTGAAATTAAGGTTGAGCCAGGCCAGGAGGTAAAGAAAGGTGATCCTATCATGATTCTTGAAGCGATGAAGATGGAGAACATTTTGAAATCTCCGGGCGAAGGCGTGGTGAAGGAGATAAAAGTACAGGTAAAGCAAAACGTAGAAAAGAACCAGATTCTGATTCTCTTTCAATAGATTTAAGTATAAAGAAGAGCGGCTGCCACGGTAGCCGCTTCTTTGTGTAAAAGAATTCATAACCTATACAGATAAATTACCGTGAAGTATAAACGAATTTTGCTAAAGCTAAGTGGTGAGGCACTGATGGGCGACCAGCAGTACGGCATCGACTCTAACAGGCTGTTACAGTATGCTCAGGAGATTAAGGATGTGGCAGCTCTAGGAGTAGAGGTGGCAGTAGTGATTGGTGGCGGCAATATTTTCAGAGGTGTGCAGGCCGAGCAGGTTGGGTTAGACCGTGTGCAGGGCGATTACATGGGTATGCTGGCTACTGTTATCAACAGCATGGCGCTACAAAGTGCTCTTGAAAAACTAAAGGTATACACCCGCCTCTTATCAGGTATAAACATCCAGCAGGTGTGCGAGCCATACATTCGCCGCCGCGCAGTGCGCCACCTGGAAAAAGGCCGCGTAGTTATTTTTGGAGCCGGCACTGGCAATCCATACTTCACAACTGACTCAGCAGCCTCTTTGCGAGCCATAGAAATTGAAGCTGATGTAGTGCTGAAAGGCACTCGTGTGGATGGCATTTACTCTGCCGACCCTGAGAAAGATCCTGATGCTATCTTCTACTCAAACATCTCATTTAAAGATGTTTTCGAGAAAGGTTTGAACGTAATGGATATGACGGCCTTCACGCTTTGCAAAGAAAACGATCTGCCTATTATTGTGTTTGACATGAACACAGCAGGCAATCTAAAGCGTTTGGTGGAAGGTGAGCATATAGGTACTTTAGTAAGTATGGACGACTTGGGCGATACGCTTAAAGAAACTGTAGACCAGATACAGCAAAACGCAAAAACTGACAAAAAATAATTTGCTATTTTTGCCCAAAATATTTCAGAACGATATTAAGTAAATAGATATGACGGAAGAAATTCAGTTTTACCTCAGCGAAGCAGAGGAATCTATGCAGAAGGCTGTGCAGCATACGCACAGCGAGCTAACCAAAATTCGCGCTGGCAAGGCCTCTCCTGCTATGGTAGAAGAGCTGCGAGTTGATTATTACGGCACGCCAACACCTCTTTCGCAGGTGGCTAACGTTTCTGCCCCTGATGCACGCACACTGTTAATCAGACCTTGGGAGAAAAACATGCTGGGCGAAATCAACAAAGCCATCAAAAACAGCGACCTAGGCCTGAACCCGCAACAAGAGGCAGATGCCATACGGTTGAACATCCCTGCACTTACAGAAGAGCGCCGCCGCGACCTTGTGAAGCAAGTGAAAAACGAAACAGAAAGTGGCAAGATCAGTATTCGTAACATCCGCAAAGATGTGAACGACTCATTGAGAAAGCTTCAGAAAGAAGGAACTGCTGAAGATGCCGTACGCGATGCTGAAGGTAAAGTACAGAAGCTAACTGATAACTTTATTGTTAAAATTGATGAACTGCTAAGTAAGAAAGAGGCAGAAATCATGACAGTTTAAGAATAAGATGTTAGACATACGACTATAGATGCAAGACTTTCATCTATAGTTTAAAATCAAAGAAGCCCCGCAATTAACTCTGCGGGGCTTCTTTTTTATAGCAATAAGAGTCTTATATCTTAAAGTCTACAATCTAGCGTCTAAAGTTTACTGATACAGCTTATGTGCCTGGATATAAGCTGCTACAGCATCTGGCACCAGGTACCGTATACTTTTCTCCTCACGGATGCACTGCCGAATAAAAGTAGCGGAGATATCAAGTATAGGTGCTTTCACAAATGAAATATTAGACATCTCCGGTATCTCTGTCGTAATAGAACCTGAGCGCGGGTACACGTATACTTTGTGATATTCCAGTATCTTTTCTGAGTTTTTCCACTTCGGAAACAAAGGCAGGTTGTCCTCCCCCATTAACAGCACAAACTCATAGCTTGGATATTTTTCCTGCAGGTACGTCAGCGTGTCTATCGTATAGCTTGGCTTAGGCATACTAAACTCGATGTTAGATACACCAAGGTTTGGGTTTTCGGCTATGGCCAGTGTTACCATCTCCAGCCTGTCAAACTCATGCAACAAGGTATTGCTGGGCTTAAAAGGGTTCTGCGGAGACACCACCAGCCATACCACATCCAAATCAGTGTTGGAAGCCATAAAGTTGGCAAGTATAAGGTGCCCGATGTGGATTGGATTGAAGGAGCCAAAAAGTAGCCCTACCTTCATACGATAGACGGTTCAGCTTTAATAAAATCATTCACAAGCTTTTCAGCTTCGGTGCAGGCTTTGGCTAAGTCATCGTTTATGATCACTCTATCAAACTGATCCTCAAAGCCCATTTCAAACTTTGCTTTGAAAACCCGGCTGCTAATACTCGATGCAGAGTCCGTGTTGCGTGCGGTCAGGCGGTTAGCCAGTTCATCAATAGATGGAGGTTTCACAAAAACAGCCAAAGCTCTCTCTTTGTAGAAGTGCTTTATACTTAACCCTCCTTTTACATCAACATCCAGAATTACGTGTTTACCGCTCTTCCAGATTCTCTCGATCTCAGATTTTAACGTGCCGTAGAAAGCTCCTTCGTAAACTTCCTCCCACTCTACAAATTCATCGTTCTCAATTTTCTTCTTGAAATCGTCTGGCGTGATAAAGTAGTAGTCTTTGCCGTTTTCCTCGGTGCGGCCGCGTTTATCGCGTGTGCAGGCTGAAATTGAAAAGCTCAGGTGTGGGTTTGTGCTGAGCAAATGCTTTACAATAGTGGTTTTACCGGCACCAGATGGAGCCGAAAAAATGATAATCTTGCCTTGCATTAGGGGTTATAGGGTTTCTTGTATTTTGGCTTTGATAGAATATGCCAGACTTTCTGGCACAATCACGCGCTGTAGATGACCGCTAATTAGTCCTTTAAGGAGCTTTTGTTTCTGATGGCTTTCGAAGCAGTTGACGCACTCTTCAATGTGGTTGTTAAAGTATTTCTGATCTTCTGAAGATGCCTCTCCATCAATCACCATGTCTAACATGTAAGATACTCGCTCGCAATCTGTTGCGTACGCTTCATCAGGTGCTTCCTGATATGCTTCTGTAAATTTTGATTCCATCTTTACTCAAACTCTTTAAAATTTCCTCTAACTATTATAACCCATGCTTTTAGCATACTTTTCCAACTTCTCTTTCAAAGAATTTCGGGCGCGGTGCAGCCTGGAGCGCACAGTACCTATCGGAATGTCCAGTATTTTGGCCATTTCTTCATAGGTAAAGCCTTCTAGATCACAAAGTATAATCACCGTTCTAAAATCGATAGGCAACGCATTCAGTGCACTGGCTACCTCATCACCGATCAGGTCCTGCACACTTTCTGTGCGCATGTCTGTCGTGGATGCTACACCACCTTCACCCTCTACGTCATCGGTATTATAATACCCTTCTACTTCGCTGTAATCGACCTTGGCAGGCTGTTTGCTCTTTTTCCGAAACTCATTTATGAAGGAGTTCTTCAGGATTCGGAACAGCCATGCTTTTGCATTAGTTCCTTGCTCGAAGTAGTCAAAAAAGCGGTATGCCTTCAGATAGGTTTCCTGCACCAGGTCATTGGCGTCATCTTCGTCGAGGGTGAGTCTGTAGGCAAAATTGTACAGAGGGTCGAGCACGGGCAGCAACTCAGCCTCAAACCGTGCATCTTTCTCCTCTTTACTTTGTTGTTTACCTGTTTGCTCGCTCATCTATAATAATGGATTTTGTACTTTGTGGAAGTCCTCCATCGCGTATTATACGCAAATATAGGAATTTTAATTACATACAGTAGTAGTACGTTTTGGGTTGCAACTGTTACGCATCCCGTATCTGAATTTAAGAGTTTTAATAGCTCCTTACGTAAATTTAACGCCTAAGTATGATTCATGCGTTTTTTTAGCTGAGTTAGTAGGTATCTATGTAGTTTTGCCAAAACTTATTTTTCTATTCGATAGGGTTCGCTATCTATGAGCAATTCGGTTTCAGTAACTATACTCACAAAAAACAGCCAGAAGCACCTGTTTGCATGCCTTAGTGCCCTGCAAGGTTTTTCAGAAATTATCGTGCTTGATAACGGCTCCACAGACAGCAGCCTCAGTATTGCCAGAAAGTTTCCTAACGTAAAAGTTATTGAATCTCCTTTTATAGGGTTTGGGCCTTTAAAAAACCTGGCGGCTAAGCATGCTGCAAATGCCTGGATTCTCTCTATTGATAGTGACGAAGTATTATCAGAGGAACTAAGAGAGGAGCTGCTGCACCTTGATTTGACCGACACGAAGATGGCTTATAGCATCAAGCGCAACAATTATTACCGTAATAAGCTAATTAAAGCCTGCGGATGGGACAATGACTATGTACTGCGTTTATACCACAAAGGCGCAACTGGTTTTGCTGATCTGCAGGTGCATGAGTACGTTCGCACGGAGGGGCTACGCGTACAGCGTTTAACTGGCATACTACATCATTACTCTTACGATTCTATATCGCAGCTGATAGCTAAATCTGATAAGTATACGTCGCTTTTTGCAACAGAAAACCGCTTTCTAAAAAAGTCATCACCATTCAAAAGCTACTACAAAGGCGCCTTCTCTTTCTTCAGAAACTATATTCTGCAACGCGGCTTTCTGTATGGCTACGAGGGTCTGACCATCTCCTTTACTAACGCCGCAAATTCCTTTTATAAGTACATGAAGCTGTATGAAGCAAATCAGACACTACAGATCAGCTTAATTATCCTGAAAGGAAATAAACCAGTGGAATTGGCTGCCCTTAAGTATAGCTTGGCGCAGCTAAACGAAGCGCCCAATGAAGCCTTTTTGACAGGAACAGGCCTTGCTGCAGAAGAATTTGTAGTAAAAATAAAGCATGCACATATCCTTGTTCACCAAGCGCTTACAACTAAACCCAAGGATCAGGCACAGGAACTACAGGAGGCTATCAACCTTGCAAATGGTGAGTATATTGTTTTGATGAATAGCGATGTCGCTCCTGCTCCAGATTTAATAAAAGACTGCAAATTGAAAGCTAAAAAAGGCACTTACTCCAGCTTTGAATCTAACCATGCATCCTATGCAATTGCTTTCTGGAAAAGCGATTTACAAAGCTTTAACTTTTCTAATAGTAGTTTCCTGGCTGGGACTTCCATACAAGACAGTTTAGCGGCCTTACTCTCTGCAAACGGCTTGAAAAAGAATAACTAGAGCATGTGTAAGATGTGTTTTTGAAAGCAGAGAGCATTATTAAATATCTTTGATTTTTGAAGAAAGCAATCCTGCTTTATACCTGACATACCTTCTCTCAAACAACTATATTTTAAGGGATGAACTTAATTTTATTAACCTTCGGATCGAACATAAAGAATCACTACCAGGCTAACTTTTGCATCCTGTCCTTCCTTTGCAAGCAAGAAGAGTATTCATCTATCACTGTTTATACAGATCATCCTGATTTTTATAAACACCTGGCAGGGCTTATAACTGTTGTACCTTTATCACCAGAGACGCTACAGGAGTGGAAAGGCGCCAAAAACTATCTCTTCAGAATTAAGATAAAGGCCCTGGAGCACCATATCATGCATAACAGCGGAGAACCGGTGATATACGTAGACTCCGATACTTTCCTGTATCACTACGACTTAAGGTTCAAACAACTTCTTGCCGAAAACACCGCACTTATGCATGAGGAGGAAGGTGTGCTGGCTCAGCAAAAGAGCAAGACAGTAAGAAGAATGTGGAACCATGTAGGCGGCAAAACCTTTGCAGGCATCTCCATAACGGAAGAACAGACCATGTGGAATTCAGGAGTGATTGGTATACCTGCTCACCGTAACGTAGAAGCAATACAGCTGGCACTGCGCATATGCGACGAAATGCTAATGGCAGGTGTTACCAGTTTTATGCTAGAGCAATATGCCGTATCGCTAGCACTGGCTAAAATATATGGTATTAAACCGGCTGATAAGTGGATAGGCCACTACTGGGCCGCCAAAGACACATGGAACACAGCCATTGCTGATTTCTTCTTAGAATCGTTGCTAAAGGAGCACCATGTAGAGCAGGATATAGAACGTATGAGGCACTTTGATTTTAAAGAACTCCCCGTTTGCTATAAAATGAAGAACACGAAACTGCGCCTTCATAAGATACTGGACAAAGTTTTCCCTCCTAAAGAAGTAACCTACTTAAAATAGCACTGCCTTCGCTAAACACAAATATCGACAACAGAGGTCTCTATTTATACTTGTAAACGAGCAGCCATAAAGATAACTCCGGCACCACTTAAGCATTCTATCTTTACCTGTCCACAGGCAAGTAAGTATACCTCACCAAAAAATTGAAACTATTTTATATAGACTTTTTGCAGATAAGCCCGTAAGCAAATTCATACTTTAACGCCTGTTATTCAGCCTCTCCGGCAGAGGTTGGCAGCACAGAAACTCCGGAGGCTTTTGATGCACTGCTTACGCATACTTGTTATTTTTTTCCTATACATGGCTGCCGCATCTGCTGCGCTGGCCCAACAATATAATATCCAAAGTTGGTCGCTTGAGCAAGGCCTGCCGCAATCGCAAATTACAGCTATACAGCAAGACCACAAAGGATTTCTGTGGCTAGCCACCCGCGCTGGGCTCAGCCGCTTTAACGGGGTTGAATTTAAAACCTATACCAAGGAAGACGGCTTGAGCAGCCATAACATCACCACTCTTTTTCTGGATAGCCAACGGCGCCTTTGGATAGGGACTACAGATGCTGGTTTACTACTTTTTACAGGAGCAGGCTTTCGGCAATATGGAGAAGCGCAGGGGTTAACCGCCAAAGCAGTACGAGCTATATCAGAGGATAATAAAGGCCGGCTATGGCTGGCAACCAACCAAGGTATGTATTCTTTGACTGATGGAAACATCGTCAAGTATAAATCAATACCCAATATAGCGTATACGGCCGTCTCGCATACCAATGCCGGTAAGATGTTAGCAGGTTCCGAAGAAAATGGCCTGTACAGCCTATACTTAGGTAAGGTGACTAACTTTACGACAGAAAACAGTGAGCTCACCAACAACTACATCACCGCTCTTTTATCAGACAAGAGCGGCAACACATGGGTCGGAACTGCTGCCGGATTGGCGCAAATGGGCCTAAACTCACTGAGTAAAGTGCAGCTACCAGCCCACCTGGCGCATAGCCACATCAGCAGTTTTGCAAAGGACAACTACAACAACCTGTGGATTGGCTTGCAGCGGAACGGACTGCTAAAGTATAATGGCAAAGCTTTTACGCATCTTACCCGCCGAAGTGGCCTACGCACCAACCGGATTACTGCTTTGGCTACGGACACAGAAAACAACCTCTGGATTGGCACAAACGGCTATGGATTACAGCAGTATAAATCCCCTTGGTTTGTTCATTTTTTTGATTTCCCGGGCATAACAGAACCCCGCGTTACGGCACTGGCACAAGACGAAAGCGGTGGCATCTGGCTGGCTACTGATGAGGGCGATGTAGCAAAGATGCAGAAGCAAACTCCTGCCTGGGTACAACAGCCGTGGCCACGCGGCACCACTGTTTACAGCCTTAAACCTACCGAGCAAGGCCTTTGGGTTTGTAGCAGCAACGGCATCTGGAAAATAGCAGCACAGGATGTTACACACTTTACGTTTCCTGATCGTGTCACCTCCCCGGATATTTATCAATCAATAGCGACACCCGCAGGAGAGCTTTATTTTGCTACTGCTGCAGGAGTAGCAACCATTGCTGATGACACCCTGCGCCTGCTCGAAAGCCCTGTAAACCCTATAAAGGCTAATACTATTTACCTCGACAGCAAAGGCAGCATATGGGTGGGTGCCGACAAAGGAATCTTCAGCATACAGGAGGGGGAACTGGTGCAGATGTTCTCTGGTTCACAGCTGGCAGAGGTTGGCTCTATCACGGAAGATAAGCAGGGCAACCTATACTTTGCGGCTTTTAACCAAGGCCTGTTCATGCTTCAGGGAAATCAGACAAAGCTTTATACACTAGAAGATGGACTGCCAAACGAAGCGATAAAAAGCATTTTTGCAGATGCGGCCGATAACCTATGGGTTGCCACCAACCGGGATGTGCTTAAGATTCAGTTACCCTCCCTGCGACAGGAAGGCAAATTTACTTACCGCACTTATGCCTCCTACAATGGTTTCAGAGGCCTTGAAATATGCGACAACGCCATCATCCAATCTAAGGACGGATCCATCTGGTTTGGCACCACCAAAGGTCTGACACAATACATCCCTCACCTGGATCGCCAGAACACAAAGCCCTCTAGCGTGATGCTTACTGATGTCATGCTTTACTCCAGGCCCACTAACTGGCAGGAGCTAGGTTATCAAATGGATAGCCTGACAAGCCTGCCAAAGAACCTACGGTTGCCACATACGCAGAATCATCTTTCCTTTAACTTTCATGCAGTTTGCCTATCGGGGCAGGACCAGGTAAGGTATAAGTACCGCTTAGCCGGTTATGAAGACTCCTGGTCGCCGGCTAGTAGCCGCTCCTTCACTACCTATGCCAATCTTTTGCCTGGCACCTATACCTTTGAGCTGATTGCCCAGAACAACGATGGTTACTGGACGCCGCGCCCTCTCTCCTATACTTTCTCCATAGTGCCTCCTATCTGGCGCCGTGAGTGGTTTATAGGGGTGCTGCTTGTGGTGATAGCCGGTGCCATACTTAGCGTGGTGCACCTGCGCGAGCGCAACCTGGTAAAAATGAATACCGTGCTGGAGATGAAAGTAGACCACCGTACCCGCTTGCTGGAACGCAAAAACCGGGAGAAGGAAATTCTTTTGCAGGAGATCCATCATCGCGTAAAAAACAACCTGCAGATTGTGATGAGTATGCTGAATTTACAGGCCCGACATGTACCAGACCCAGCTGCCAAAGATGTGATGCAGGCACTGCGCAGCCGCGTAAGAAGTATGGCTCTGTTGCACGAACGCCTCTACCGCCACAACGACCTGGAGCAGATAAATTTGGAGGACTATTTTCTGGAAGTATGCGAAAGCCTGTATGCTGCTTTCGGCATTAGCATGAACCGCATAATGCTGGAGATGGATATTCCGGAGATAAAAGTTGACGTAGATACAGCCATAACCTTAGGGCTTATTGTCAACGAGCTCGTATCCAACACTTTAAAATATGCTTTTTCTCCAGAAGATCAGGGCATGCTACGCATTGTGCTAACGCAACACGATGAAGTACAGTATACACTAACAGTAAGCGATAACGGCCGCGGCCTACCCGAAAACTTCTATCAGCAGCAGCAGCAAGGCTCTTCTTTTGGGTTAAGGCTGGTGCAGTCGCTGAGCAAGAAGCTGGAAGGACACATTAATTTCTACAACAATCATGGCACAAAATCTACATTATATTTTGTTTTGCCATCATAAATAAATTTTTAACGTATGAACCTATTGCTATGACAAAACCTAAAATCCTGATTTCAGAAGATGAGGTGATTATTGCGGAAGATCTTGCTGCCAGCCTGGAAGATTTAGGGTATGAAACGTGCGCCATAGATACAGGGGAAGACACGATTGACATGATCCGAGAAACAAAGCCAGACCTGGTGCTGCTTGATATTAACCTTCGTGGCAATGCCGACGGTGTTGAGATCGGCTCACGCATCCGGGAAGAGTTTAAGATTCCGTTTATTTACCTTACTGCCTATGCCGATACTGCTACGATAGATCGTGCAAAAAAAACCGAGCCTGATGGCTTTCTGGTGAAACCTTTTGATGACAAGAGCCTGCGCTCTGCCATCGAGATCGCCTTATACAAACACGACTCAAATAATAAAGAAGAGAGAGGCACAAACGGTGCCCATGCGGATAACAAGGAACCAGAGGTTGCTACTGACTATATTTTTGTAAAAGTCAAACACCGTATCATTAAGGTACATTACAGCGATATTCTATGGGTAGAGGCGTATGACAACTACTCCTTTATTGTCACGGCTGACCAGAAGTACCTGGTAAGCTCAACGCTGAAGGATATGGAGCAGAAGCTACCTTCTCAGAACTTTGCCCGCGTACACCGCTCCTATATCGCCAACCTGGATAAGATAGACGCACTGGAGGAGAACTCTGTTGTCTTTACCAAGGGAGATGTGCCTATCGGAAAATCTTATAAGAAAACACTCATGTCCAGATTCAACATTATAT
>NZ_JBHTLD010000037.1:0-26978 GCF_042678745.1 Pontibacter rugosus
TTTCGTAAAAACATAGATATTCAACTATTTATGTTCAAGTATACTTTATAGCTCTGGAAAACAAACTTTACTACATTTTAACAGCTCTTGCTGTAACACTTACCTATACTACACCCACACAAGCCCAGCAACTGAGCAACTTCGGAGCACGGGCGGCAGGTATGGGTGGTGCGGCTGTTACGTTACAGGATGTGTGGGCGCTTAGCAATAACACGGCTGGAATTACAGCGCTGGAGCAGCCAACAGCAGGTGTGTATGTAGAGAACAGGTTTGGTATAGAAGCTTTTACCACAGTAGCCTTACAGGCCGTTTACCCCACTGCCAGGTATGGCACCTATGGCCTTAGTTTCAGCAGATTCGGTGATGAGTTGTTTAGCCAGCAGCATGCTGGTGTAGGTGTAGCGCACAAGTTAGGACAGTTTAGTCTTGGAGCAAAAGCCGATGTATGGCAGGTATCAGCGGAAGGGTATGGAAGCCAGAAAGCAGTGGCGTTGTCAGTGGGCGGACTAGGTGAGATAATTCCGGATTTATACTTTGGCGCCTTTGCGTATAACCTGAACCAGGCAAAGCTGGCCTCTTTTGAAGACGAACGTTTGCCTACCATCATGAAAGCCGGTCTATCCTACCAGTTTACAACCAAACTACTGCTTGCCGTAGAAACAGAGAAAAGCATAGATTACGACGCTGACTTTAAAGCGGGTGTAGCATATCAGGTACTGAAGGAGAAGTTTATACTTAGAACCGGCTTTAGCACCCTTACCAGCAGGTTAACATTTGGAGCTGGTTTTCAGGCAAGGCAGCTGCAGGTTGATTATGCCTTCGGCTCCACCTCACTGCTGGGCAACAGCCATCACCTTGCAGTTGCCTATGCCTTTAATGTGCGTCAGTAGGGTTTAGCTGCGTTAAACTTCTGTTCGATATCCGCCTGATAAAAGGCTCTATGGTTAAGCCCTGCACTACCAACGACAGCAGCACAACCGTATAAGTAATAGCTACAATTTCGTTTCGGAACATCTCTGGTGTAAGCGAGAGCGCCAGGGCAATAGATATACCTCCGCGCAAGCCTCCCCACGTCATGATAGAAAGCGCGCCGGGTGCAAAAGTACGATGCAAGCCTAAGGTGTAACTCGGTACTGCCAAAGCAAAATAGCGCACTGCCAGCACTATGCCTGTTGTAATAAGGCCGGTTACAGCATACTCCCACTTAAACTCCACTACCATCAACTCCAAACCGATCAGCACAAACAACACGGCGTTGAAAATCTCATCCACCATCTCCCAGAACTTGGTCAGGTAATCGGCGGTTTGCTTGCTCATGGCAAACTGCGTGCCCTGGTTACCGATCAGCAGGCCGGCGGCCACCATGGCTAATGGTCCGGAGAAATGGAATATTTGGGCAAGGCTATAACCACCCATCACCACGGCTAAAGAGATAAGTACTTCGGTCTGGTAATGGTCAATGCGCTTCATAAACTGGTAGGCAATATAGCCGATCAGCAGCCCCAGCCCGATGCCGCCTCCTACTTCTTTCAAGAACAACTCTGCTATAAAAGAACCTTCAACGTTTTCCAGCCCCCTTTGCGCCACCTGAAAAATAGAAATAAAAATCACCACGCCTACGCCATCGTTAAACAGCGATTCTCCGGTTATACTTACCTCTAAGGATTTGGGGATGTTGGCTCTCTTGAGGATACCGAGCACAGCAATAGGGTCGGTTGGAGAGATGAGGGCGCCAAACAGCAGGCAGTAAATATAATCTATCGGGTAGTTTAACAGCTGCAGCAGGTAATAAAACAGCGTACCCGTAACGGCGGTGGATATCAGCACACCCACTGTGGCAAAGATCATGATGGGCCACTTGCTTTCCCGGAGCTTCTCCAGGTCAGTGTGCAGGGCACCGGCAAACAACAGGAAACTGAGCAGGAACTCCAGCAGAAACTCTGAGAAGTCTAGCTGTAGCAGGCGCTCCTCCACCATAGTCTCAAACTCAGGCGACACAGCACCGAGCCCCTGCACCACCAACGACAGCAGCAAACCTGCCAACAGCAGCCCTATCGAGCCAGGCAGTTTTATATATTTTTTATTGATGTATGCAAAGAGAGCCGATATGGCAAGTATGGCTGAAAATAAGTGAAAAAGCTCCATGTGTTAGATTTTGTTCAACCTTAAGGTCTTGATTAAGTATGAAAATATATAGGTGAACATATTTCCTGACTGTATGGTACGAAGGTTACTCCTGTGTTGGTTCATGTTATTCCCCTTGCTGCCGCTTTGCGCCCAGGATTACCCGCGCCAGAACATCGACCTTGACCTGCTGGTGCAGGAGCTTTTTGCCGAGCAGGACGATGAAAACGTGTCTTACGAAGACCTGTATGAAACACTTTTCCAGTACTACCAGCGCCCCATTGACCTCAACCGCACCACACCCGAAGAACTGGCATCGCTTTACCTGCTCTCACGCCCACAGATTGTCTCATTTTTTGACTACGTACAGGAAAACGGAGAGCTTCTCAGCATTTATGAGTTACAGGCTATACCTGGCTTTGATAGGCTCACGATAAACCAACTACTGCCGTTTGTGCGGGTACAGGACGCAGGCTTACAAGCAGACACGCGGCCACTGTGGCAACGCGTGATCGGGGAAGATAACAATGCGCTTATACTTCGGTATGAGCGAACGCTGCAGCAACGCAGAGGCTACACCGCCATAGATACGAACAGTCGCTCCCGTTCCCGCTATCTTGGCTCGCCAGAAAAGCTCTACCTGCGTTACCGCATCAGCCATGCCCGCGACTATAGCTTTGGCATTACAGCCGAGAAAGATGCTGGAGAGCAGTTTACCTGGAGCCCCAGCACCCGCCGCTACGGCTTTGATTACTATACCATGCACCTGCAGCTCTACAACAAGGGCCGCTTTAAAACCATTGCATTGGGTGATTACCAGCTTCAGATTGGCCAGGGACTGCTGCTCTCTTCCGGTTACAGCGTAGGCAAGGGCAGCGAAACCATCACCACCGTCAGCAGACCCAACTTGGGCATCCGCCCTTACAACTCTGTGCTGGAGTATGCCTTTCTGAGAGGAGGAGCCGTAACTTATGATGCCGGCAAGATTGACATCACTGCTTTTTACTCCAACAAACTGGTAGATGCAAACTTACAAGCTCAGCTGGACACTCTTTTAACTGAAACGCAATTCTTCAGCGGTATTCAGACTACGGGCTTCCACCGCACGCCTACCGAGCTGGCTAATAAAGATCAGGTGCGGGAACAGGTATACGGCACTAGCCTCCAGTATCAGTCAGACAACAGAACCTTACAAGCTGGCATCACGGCACTGGCGAGCAACTACAGTTCTCCGCTTCGAAAAGCGGGAGCACCTTACCAGCGTTTCGAGTTTAGCGGCACTGAAAACTATAACATAGGCACTAACTACAGCTATACCTGGCAGAATGTATACTTGTTTGGCGAAACGGCTGTGAGCAAAAGCGGAGGCCTAGGCACCGTAAACGGCCTGATTGCAAACCTTTCGAACAGGGTGGAGATGTCGATGCTGTACCGCTATTATGCCCGCAACTTTCATACATTTTACGGCAGCGCTTTTGGCGAGGGCACCCGTAACATAAATGAGCAGGGATTTTATACCGGCATCAAAATAAAACCGCTGCCCAAGTGGGAGATCACCGCCTACTACGATAGGTTCAAGTTTCCGTGGCTGCGCTACCTGGTGGATGCACCTTCGCGGGGAGATGAATACCTGGTACGCCTATACTTTAAACCTAACCGGCAGAGCAGCCTCTATGCCCAGATGCGCTACGAAAGCAAGGGCCGCAACTTAACAGGAAATACAACAGCCATGGACTATGTGGCACAGGCAGAGCGGCGAAATTATCTTTTATACTTTGAGACCTCTCCCACTAAAACGCTTAACCTAAAGTCGAGGGTGCAGTTTAGCACGTACGAGCAGGAGTCGCCACAGCAGACAGGCTACCTTATTGCGCAGGACATCAACTTTACATTCAATAAACTAAGGCTCAGCACCCGTTATGCCCTTTTCGATACCGACAGTTATGATACCCGCCAATATGCCTATGAGCGAGACGTGCTTTATGCTTTCTCTATTCCGGCGCTCAGCGGGAAAGGAACACGTATGTACGCTTTGCTGCAGCTACGCCCCTTCCGTGATTTTGATCTTTGGGTAAAGTATGGCATTACCCATTACCGTAACCAAAGCACCATTGGTACAGGACTGGAAACAATTGAAGGCCCCAGAAGATCGGATGTGAAGGTGCAGGCAAGGTATAAGTTTTAGACTTGCTATTGCTGCCTTTCAGCTTGCTCAGGATAGGGCTTTATACTTATTGCTTATGAGCTAATAGCGGGATACAGGTATCTTTCACCTCAGCACTGAGCACCTGTCCATCTCTGCTCAGTTCTAAATGGCAGCACTCGGCAAACAGCTGCTTTAGCTTTTCACGGCCACGTTGCACTCGGGATTTAGCTCCTGAATATGAGACACCTAAGTGGTTCGCTATTTCTTTCTGGCTCAGCCCCTCCAACTCACTCAGCCGTAGCGCTTCGGCATACGCTTCTGGCAGTAAGTTGATCAAAGGTGCTACCAAGGCCTCTACCTCGTGGCGGGCTTGGTCAGTCAATTCCTCCGGCTCTGGCCACTCTACATCCAGGTTTATACATTGTGTGCGGCTGTTCTCCCTGAAAAAATCATACACAGCGTTGCGGGTGATCTGGTAAAGCCATGCCTTCAGGTTTTGCACCTCCTGCAGTTGCTCGCAGCTTTTATAGAGCTTTAGGTACAGTTGCTGCAGAATTTCATTGGCTTCGTCTTCGTCCTTAACCCGCTTCTGTACAAAGCCTTTTAGCTGCGCCTCATATGCCAGAAACACAGGCGCAACTGCTCCACAAGTTTCCTGTTGCACTAATTCTCCATTCGTTTTACAGCACTTCTCCATACTTACAAGCCTACTGTTGTGCTTCTTCTTTCCATGAGGCAGGTGTCGCGCCATTGGCCATGCAGCTGCCCCAAGCGCTCACGCACACCCACCACTCTGAAACCACACTGCTCATGCAGTTTTATACTTGCTACGTTCTCTACCAATATGCCTGCCTGCAGCGTCCAGATACCAGCTTCTTCTGATGCCTGCACAAGCGCTTGCAGCAGCAGTTTGCCTATGCCTTTGCCTTTAAAATCGGGATGGATGTAAACGCTATCCTCTGCCACGCCACGGTACACGCACCTGCCGGAAACAGGTGTTAACGCAGCCCAGCCAGCAACACGGGCATCTTCAGTAAGGGCTACAAAGCGACAGGTTACCATGTGCTTCTGGTCCCACTCCTCCCAGTCTGGCGCTTTTGTCTCGAAGGTGGCGTTGTTTGTGGCGATGCCTAATTGGTAAATTTCCTTTATCTGCGGGTAGTGCTCAGGCAGCATCTCCGATACCATAACTGAGCGTTGTGTTGCGATTTCCATAGTTGTTGCGAGAAGTATAAATATAAGCTACTGAGCTAAATAAATACTACACGCTCCGTAGCTTTCTTTTAGATGGTTTCGGCTGTTGCAGGGCATCATGCTGTGGCTGTATCTTCTCCATAAACGGTAGCTTCTCCGAATGTATAAAACGCTTCCCACTCTAAACCTTGTGGGTCTGCAATCCACGATTTCTCTGATTTGGCGTAGCAGCAGGTGCATTTCCCCTCTTCGCGGATAGTGCCTTTAGCCTGCTTTAGCCGCGCATATACTTCCATAAGTTCTTCAGCATTTTCGGCCTGAATGCCTAAGTGTTCTATACCCACAAGCTCAGGGTGCAGCGAGATGGCAAAGTTTACGCGCGGATCTTCCAGCATCCATTTGGCATAGTCAGGCTTCAGAACTGTTGGCGCTGTGCCAAACAAGGCAGTATAAAAAGCGGTAGACTCTTGCAGGTTCTTTACGCTTACGTTTACGTGAAATCTTTTCATGGCTCGTGTTTAGTTTGTGTGAATATTTTTTACACCCTGATGACGGAGCCACCCCGGAAAAGACGCAGCTTTTCCAGAAAATTTCTGAACTATTGAAAAATGAAAAACCTCCAGAACAGAATTGGCTTTCCTGCTCTGGAGGTTTATACTGTCTGCTGCGTTTACCTTTACGGCACGTTCTTCACAAACACTGCCTGTTCGGCATCAGCCTTAATCACATTGTTAAAGAACTCTACCAATTTAGCGTAATCATCCGGCTTAAACCTGCCCTTGTGCATTTGCATAGTGCGTATGTATGTTACCCGCTGTCCGTCTACTTTTACAGCTGCCTTATACTCTCCGAAAGGTGATTTATGCGACACCTCACGTGGCAGGTATTCAACAGCATATCCAACTGGCACTTCAATTTCCACCGTGTCCACATCCAAAAAAGCTGATTTACGCACTACATCTGTCAGGCGCTGCTCTTTCTGGTGTGGGGCATACGTCCATTTGCTCATCAGATTCGGGGAAACGAACATGCGTTTTCCGCTCATGGTAGCGCACTTGGTAAGGCTAAGCTCCAGATTTTCCGTTATACTTGGTACCCGATCCTTCTTCTGCACAAAGTCGTACTTGCTTATCTCGAACGGTGGAGCCTTTACCTGCTCATACAGCCATTTCCGCTGCTCTTCCGGCTTCAGGTAATGTACCACACCGTCCCGGGTTTCCTGCTGCGATCCGGTATAGAGGGTACTTACGCTTGCCACACCGCTTCCTTTCTCATCCAGCTTCACTTTTATACTTCTGATCTGCTTGTTATCAGTTGCTTTGTAGATGGTGGTTTTAACAAGTTTGCCCCCCTCCGGTGTGATGAGTAGTGCATGTCGGTCGCCGGTATTGGTGCCGTTATATCCCGCCGCTTCTGTTTGGCTCGTACACTCCAGCCACATCGTATCCTGTGGCATAGGTACACAAAGTATAACGTGGTTAAACTGGCTGCTCGGGAAATCAGTTTTGATATCAGCCACATCATCTCCCGCTTTGATAAGGGCATAAATAGAGTTTACACCAACAGCCTGAAGCATGGCTTTAGTATAATTTGTGAGTGCCTTGCAGTCGCCGTAGCCTTTAGTATCCACAAAGTTAGCCTCAAAAGGTTGCCACCCGCCAATGCCCAACTGAATAGACACATAGCGTGTTTTGCCTTGCAGGTAATCATACACCAGTCTTACCTTTTCTTCGGGATCTTTAGCATTGGCTGTTAATTGCTTCAGCTTTTGCACTGTTTCCTGTGGCAGCACATCACGCCCTTGGTTCAGCTTATTTTGCCAGATACCAAGGTCTTTCCAAGTAGCCATGCTTCCCTTGTAGCCATCAACTTCAAACTCCGTCGGGGCTGTGAGTACTTGTGGCACCAGCTCTTCAAAACTTGGGCCATAAGGCTCCGTCTCTACTGGCTTCAGGTTCTTTACTTCCCACAGGTATCGCTCCTGTGGGCCTGTGTTACTAACTTCTGCCTTCTTTAGCAGATTGCTCTCCAGGTATCTCAGTTTCATACCTGTTGGCATTAGCACCTCAAACGTAGCTTTCTCCACAGACAGGTTCTCCTGGTCCTGCGGCCGCCAACGCGGGTAAAACATCATGTTCCTGCTAGTCACTTCATACTCAAACTCTACTGTATAGGGATAGATGTTATACTCCAGGTTAGCAATCTTCAGGCGGTTATCTTCAAACAACGAGAAGTCGTTCATGTAACTCACATCTTTCAGGTCGCTGTTCTTAAGTGATTTTATCTTTTTACCTACTTTGTCGAAGGACGTGCCTTTAACATAATTTACCTTGCTCAATTTATCGTAAGGCACATACAGCTTAGCCCGGTTGTTACCGTTCTCGTTCAGGATCGTAATCGTTGTTTTAAAACGGGTGGTGCCGCTACTGAGCGAGTGCACTGTAAAAACAGTCTCTTCAGACCGAATAACAATGTTTGCTTCTTTGGCTAATTCGCTAAACGTAACTTCTCCCTCGCTGGCAGTGGCTACCAGTGGAAATAACACTATAAACAGGCAAACCCACGTTAGGTCAAGTATAAATTTCGCTGTGTTTTTCATCTTGGAACGCTGATTTAGAGATACATCAAAACTTAGTTTGCAGCAATCTTCTTGATGACAATCTGCTCTGCCTGTTTGGTAATTATCTGGTTAAAGAACTCTTTCAAGTAAGCATACTCCGGCGCATAAAACACAGGCTTATTGATGTTAATCTTGCTCATTATCTGTATAGAGTTTCCTTCGTGCTGCACCATATACATAAAGCGGCCGCCATTTTCCGGTAGGTTTACGGCAATGCTTTTAGGGGCCTCTTCTACCTGATATCCCTCAGGTATGGTAAAGTTGCAGATGTATGTTTCATCTATCGGCATTCCGAAGTCCACCGGGTAAACACGCTCTGTTAGCTTAAACGGGTTCTCATCTTCCCCCTGTCCAAGCATCGGATTAAGGTAAATGATGTCGTTGCTGCGCCCACTCCCACTAATGCTGATATCATAGGTAATATCCAGGGCATCAGTCAGTTTATCTAAGTTATTGATAGTGGTTTTAGACATTTTAAAGTCCCCTACTTCTTTTGTCAGGCGCTCTTTATACTTGCTCTCCCCTTCATCCAGAATAGTTCTTCTCAGGCTAAGCGCACGATACCCGCCAGCTGACTCACGGCCGCTACCCACAATCTCGCCTTGCTCGTTTATGGTGAGCACCGCATTAAAGAGTTTGGTGGAATTTGTAACAGGCTCAAGGCTCACCCAGCGCTGGTCATCTTTCTTTATCAGGCGTCCTTGCCCGTTCAGGCAGCGAGCAGGCAGCATGCCTACCGTTACCAAAGGATCTGTTGCATCTAACAAATACTCTTTGTCGCCAATTTTAACTAAAGCAATAACATAATTAAACTTGCTGAGCATGGCCGACATGTGTGTGTTTACACGCCCATGGCTACGTGTACTCACTAATACAGGGGCGGCATCCAGGCCTGCTTCCAGCAACATAGAAGTAAGCAGCAGGTTTATATCGGCTGAATTCCCCTTGCGTTCATCCCACGCCTTACGGATCGTGGTGTTCGTGTATACCCGCTCCTGGTCATTCCATTTCATCCGGTCTTTTACCAAATCAAAAATGGCTACCATCTGCTCCTTTGGCTCTTTATGCTTCCCTTGTATGGCAGCCAATTCTGTCTTGAAGAAGCCGCTGCGATTTAATTGTGTGCCAAAATGCTCTGCCATGAGCAGGTCTTTGGTTACACTGCTCCAATCGCCTGTCATAATTCGGGTGCCTTGGCCAGGAACCTGCACACTCTGCAATTCAAATTCAATTTTGGATTGATAATCCCGCAAGGTGGTAATGTATTTTTCTTCTTTCAGCGCCGGCACATCTTTCATTACCCATACATAGGCATTGTTTTTCATGTCAGGCGTAACATTTGCACCTGTAGCGACTTCTGTCTGGTTTTCGCTTTTGTATAGGCCCAGGTAACCCTGCATCTGAAATTTGTAATTTAAGTACTCAGGTATGCGTGCACGGTATTCACTCCAGACAGTTGGGATGTTGTTCTGAAACTCCCAGTCTCGCAGGTTATAGACAAAGTCTGATGTGATTGTATAAGCCACATCGATCACAGAACCTTCCTTTACGTTAGGCATTGTAAATTTCTTGGCAAACCAGTTCTCGGTATTCTGTTCTTCGAATACACTTTTACTTTCCAGTTTGTCTTTTACAATTTTGCCGCCTTCCAAGTTAAAAGTATAGCCTTTTATACTTGAAACTCTTTCTTTATCAGAGCCTTTTATAAAGTATGGAACAACAAAATCGGCCCATTTATAAGCTGATTTCTTAAATATTTTGATCCTGATGTGGCGTTCAAATACCACTTTTGTCTCTCCTATGTACTCGAATCGGGTAAAGCCGTAGTCTGATAGAATAACAGCGTCGGCAGCAGCATCTTTATCATACGCGCTCATCTTGAGTTCCTCTTCAGTCACTTTGCCAAATTTTGCATCTTGGGCAGATGCAGGAATTACGATGGTGACTAAAAACGCTGCTAAAGCTAATAGAGTAGTAAAATTTGTTTTCATAACGAATATAGTAAGTATTTGTATACTAGTATCTGAGGCGCTTAATCAAACCAGAATTATGCATTGCATAGGTGCGTCTGCCATTCTTCTTTATTTTTGATTATTTAAAGAAACTAATCTATTTTCATATATTCAAAATATTGTATAAATATTCCGTAAAAAAAACACACGCTACTACTTCGTTACTTCTATTGTTACCGGCTTGGGATACATGCAACTCTACACAGAGGCAGGATAGCCGGCCGCTGTTGCAGAAACACAATAAATTTTGATGGAGATGCCGAATAATTATTTGGCACTAGATTTTAGGCTATACCTGGGGAAGGCACTTTATAAGTTTTAAAGCTGCAAGACAGGATGTTGTTCTACTCTAGGGGTTGCTATATAGATATTTGCTTAGAGCTTGTTTACATTTCGTTTTTGCAAGCGAAAGCTGAATGGTAAGGGTTCTGGCAAAGCGGTTTTAGAGTTTTAAAGCAGCGCTATGGGGCGAGTAAAGCGTGAAGCCAGGTTCCTTTACACGCTTTTGCAGCGCAAAGGATGAATTTTAAACATGCTCTTAGCCTGATCGGCTTTGAAGCAAGCTTTAACCTTTACATTTGCAAACAAAAACGCTCTGGAGCTTGGCGTTTGGCAAGGAAAAGCAATACTAAAAAAAGGCGTGGCGGTAGAGTAAATGCTCTACCGCCACGCCTTTTTACTTCCCCGTCTAAAAGTTATAGATAGGATGTAAAGTTATTTTTGTCGGACCAGAATTCTCGGCAAGCTTCCCGCTGCTCTTCTACAAATTTAGCATCCTTTTTGAGTTCTTTCCAGTTACCGTAGCCCAGGCGCTCACACATTCTGAAAAAGCTATCGCCTTGATTTTTTTGTCCTTTGATTCTGACAAGAGCGCTCAGCAGGGGGCGGCCCTCTTTATATTCTTTTTCTGAAATTTCATCTATTACATCTGCTAATAGAGATTTTTCATGAGTATTCTCCAGGTTCAGGCCAAGCTCGGCCTCATAAATCAGATTCTGGAAGGACATCAGATGTGCTCTGCCGCGAGCTACTTGAATGAGTTTCTTTCGTACGCGTGTATTCATAATGAAAATTTAGGGGTTGCGCAGGCAAGACCTTATCAAGTGCTTCGTCACCTTTTAAGACCATTTCTGCATTACTATAAAAGCAATATATATACCTATTAACGTATAAAAGCAGGAAAAGGTTGCGCAACGAGTACAATTTTATCCACGTTTTAGTGCAATAGAAATCTGGATGTAGTGCTAGAAATCAAGTAGGTAACTGGCGAGGCTGCTTCTCTGATAAGTATTTCCAATAGCGGCGTGGTATGTGGCGGAGGTGCAGTTTAGGGTTCTTGCGCTCTGGTATGTTTACATGATCAAAGTATACTTGCCACAGTTGCTGATACTTGTCTTCTTCCTGGTGCTTATGCACATCAGCCAGAGCAGCATGTCTTTGCTGCGGCGACAGCTCCAGATTAACAAAGGAGACAGTCTTTAAGTCATAATAGGCACCATAGTTCCGTTTGGTGTCATAAATAGCCCAACGCTGATCAGCATAGCGCTTCTCAAAATGTTTTATAATTAGCGGTAGCACATTAAAGTCAGGAGAAATGGTAGCGTAGAATAAGTCATCGGCTGCTTTCTGAAACCGCACAAACGCTTCCATCCGGTGCTTTTCACGATGCACCTGCTTAGCCGCCTGCTGTACTTGTAAAACACACGGAGCAGCAAAATTATCTTCTATGCTTATCTTCGACTCAAAAACGAGTTTAATATAGTCGAATATTAATTGCTCAAACTTAGGCTGCTCCCATAAGTAGGTATGATACAGTGCCTGCTGCGCACTTCTACTTAGCTTTTTTTGCAAGCCCTGCCATACACGGGCGGCTTTACCCTCATCCGTTACAACGGCTATGGTATCACCAAACATACTTGGTTGTGCCAGGTGCTCCTGCTCTATGGCTGTGGGCCAGGCCTTTCTGTCAAAAGCCTCAAACACAACTGTCAGCAGCCCCTCAAATGAGCCGTCGTAAGTATAAAAGTGCATTTGCGCTGGCTGCATCTGATTATTTTACAGCAGCTCGTGCTTTATCTGCAGGTTCAGCTTTGGTGCGTGTAGACAGGCTTTGCAACTGGGGCACCAGCATGTTTAGCTTGCAGTATAACGATACACGGGCAACTTTCTGATTCTGTCTCATTACAGTTACTTTTTTGGGTTGGATTATTGATTTAGGAGTATAATTCTGTATACTGGATTTCTTTTTCCTGTTCTTCATCTACTTTGCTCCCCCTCTGGTTTATTAACCTGCCTGGCTAAACAGATCCAGCTGCTGTGTCAGCAAGGCGCTTCGCACAGACCCGTCGCCAAACAGTATTTTTCTGCGTATTACCTGCGAATCGAAATCCTGGCGTTGCAGGCTTTTAGTATGGCAGGTGATAAAGTATTTCGCTCTTTTCAACACAACGCCCATCTGTTTTAGGTGCTCGAAGTGTAGTGGCGTAAAACGACGTGCAGACACAATCTTCTGCGCGCTTTTCACCCCAATGCCAGGCACCCGCAGTATCATCTCATAGTCTGCCGTATTCATCTCAACCGGAAAAGCATGCCGGTTTCGTAGAGCCCAACCAAGCTTCGGGTCGATATCCAGGTCGAGGTGCGGCTGCTGCTCGTCTACAATTTCTTTTGCATCAAATCCATAGAAACGCATCAGCCAGTCGGCCTGGTAAATGCGGTTCTCCCGAATAATGGGCGGCTCTGCTATAATCGGTAAGCGTTGATCACTGCTGATGGGCACATAGCCGGAGTAATACACGCGCTTCAAACTAAAATCCTGGTACAGCTGGCTGGACAGTTGCAATATCTGGAAATCGTTTTCGGCAGATGCCCCTACTATCAGCTGCGTACTCTGGCCAGCCGGAGCAAAAGCAGGTGCCGACTTAAACAGCTTCTGCTCCTCTTTTGCCTGCACCAGCTGCTGCTTTATACTGCCCATTGGCTCCAGCACCTCCTTGTAGTTTTTCTCCGGAGCCAGCTGCTGAAGGCTCATTTCTGAGGGCAACTCAATGTTCACGCTTAACCTGTCTGCATAAAGCCCCGCCTCTTTTATCAGCTCTTCGCTTGCCCCAGGTATCGTTTTAAGGTGAATATATCCGTTAAACTTATATTCCTGTCGCAGCTTCTTTGCCACCCGCACCAGGCGCTCCATCGTATAGTCAGCATTTTTGAATATGCCGGAGCTTAGAAACAAGCCCTCGATGTAGTTGCGCCTGTAAAAGTTAATGGTTAAGTCCACCACTTCCTGCACCGTGAAAGCTGCTCGCTTCACATCATTGCTTTTGCGGGTAACACAATAGGCACAGTCAAATATGCAATGGTTTGTGAGGAGTATTTTTAAAAGCGATACGCAGCGGCCATCTTCTGTATAGCTATGGCAAATACCCATACCCTCCGCATTGCCAAGGCCTTTGTTGTCATTCTTGCGCTTTCCACCGCTGGAAGAGCAGGAAACATCATACTTGGCAGCATCTGCTAATATTTTTAGTTTGCCTATTACTTTATCATCCATACGTCTGATTCTCGGTAGCTTTGATGTGTTAAAGATACGATAACCAGTAAATTAATACCAACTATTTTAGCATTAATTTATCCACAAGGTTATCTACACATGTTAATAAGCTAAATTAATTAGCAACATCCTTGATAGCTATTCCTGCTTAATTATGATCTTAGGCATGATGCTTGCCACTTTATAGTTACTGAATATCATTTCTGGAATCAGAAAGCGTTATATTAGGAGGCTAATTCAGAGCCTGATTGCTACGCACCTATTTTTATGCCTTACTTACACCCACTGTCTTTGCGTTTACCACTGCTATGCCTGCTGTGCATGCTGTTGGCGAGCGTGGGGGTGTGCCAGGCGCAGGTACAATCTGATTCTACCCAAGTTGACTCTGTGAAACAGTCGTTTGATGCCAGCATTATTGCTAACTTAAAGCAGATGTCGGAGCGGAAAACAATTGTTGGGAAGGTACTGAAGGCTTTACTCGATTTTGACCCTGTGAACGAGGAGGCATATGGCCAGAATGCAGAGCTCATTCATAAAGAGTATGAGAAGCACAACTATAAAGTTGTCCGCCGTATTGACATCATGACGCTGGATGCCTTTGGCTACTCTATCAACGACACCTCTAAAGCACCCGATAATTTTTTCAAGAAGGCAGGAAACGTACTGCACGTAAAAACCGGGCGCGGCGAAGTTCGCAACAAGCTCCTGTTTCGTAAAAACGAACCGCTTAAGCCACTAGACCTGATCGAATCTGAACGCTTGCTGCGCCAGACAAAGCACATTCTGGATGCACGCATCATCGTTAATGAAGAAACAACAACCAATGACAGTGTAGACATATTCGTTTTAACGAAAGACATTTTCAGCTTAGGCGGATCGGGTTCCTATTCTTTATCGTCTGGTAAAGGTCGCGTTTCCTTGCGAGAGCTTAATTTTCTGGGACAGGCCCACCAGGTGCAGGGCACTTATAAGTTTAACCTGGACCGCCCACGCCCCTGGGAAGTAGCTGGGTTTTATACGGTAGAAAACATTGGCCGCACCTATGTTACTGCAGACGTTGCCTATGTAAACGAAAACTACTATAAAGAAAAAAGCCTTGCTCTTTCGCGTACCTTCTTCTCTACTAACACCAAATACGCCGGCGCTGTAAAAGCCAGCTGGATAGAAGACCGGTTTCAGCTCCCCAATACCCCGGGCGACACAACCTTAGTTTATGGAGACATAGGCTATACCCGACAGGATGTGTGGCTGGGTCGCGCCTTGCAACCTAAAAGCTATAACCTTGGCTATGAGTCTAGAGGCAGAATTATATTAGGGGCTCGCGTTATAAACACCAACTACAAAACCACTCCCACTGACAATTTCCAGGATAATACCCTCATGCTGGGCAGTGTGGGCTACAGCATCCGAAAGTATTACAAAGACCGCTACATTTTTGGTTTTGGCCGAACAGAAGATATTCCGGTAGGCACGCTTTTCTCTATTACAGGTGGTTATCAGGAGGGCGATATCTGGGACCGCACTTACCTAGGCACTTCCTTGTCGGTGGCTAAGTATGGCAGCCACTTTGGGTACCTTTTTGGCAGGGCAGGCTACGGCACCTACATCCGCGACGACCGCTGGGAACAAGGAGTACTGGACCTGGAGGGGCTATACATCAGTAAGCTTTCGGAATGGGGCAACTGGAAGCTGCGCCACTACCTGCTAGGCCGTGGCACCATCGGTATAAACCGCTATCCCGAAGAGTTGCTGTTTATTAACGACGAAAGTGGCATTAGAGGCTTTCGCTCTGATATAGTGCGTGGAACGCGCCGGGTGTCGGTTAATTACGAAGCAAACCTGTACACACCGCTCTCGCTACTGGGCTTCCGCCTGGCTACGTTTATTTTTGCTGATGCCGCCTGGCTCTCTACCGGCAACAAGAGCTCCCCTTTCAGAGATAAACCTTATCGCAGTTATGGCATAGGCTTCAGGCTTCGCAATGAATTTTTATCTTTCAGCACCATCCAGTTTACACTAGGCTATTACCCGCAGCTCCCTCTAAACACTAACATGCAAGACTTTAAGCTGTTTAAGTCTTCTTCGCAATATTACGACTTCCGTGATTTCCAGTTTACGCGCCCTGGTGTGGCTGAATTTTATTGATGATCTCGTATCCTTTTGGCTTGAATAAGGGTTTAATGGTAGAGAAACTAAAATAGCCTATAACCCATACTATGGAAAAAGTAAGAGAAATAAACGAATACGAAGGAAACCCGGTAGGATTAACAAAAGAAACAGCCACTGCTATCGCTAAAGAGCTGGACCGCCACCTGGCTTCGTTCATTGTACTATACCATCAATACCACAAGCACCACTGGCTGGTAGAAGGCCCTCAGTTCCGTGATTTGCACCTGTTCTTTGAAGAGCATTACACAGAGATACACGAGCAATACGATGCTATTGCCGAGCGCTTGACTGTAATGGGATACTGCCCAACCTGCCACCCGGCCAATCAGCTTAAAATTGCCTATTTAGAGCATGAGGAAGAAGGCGAATTCCGCATCCGCGAAATGCTGAAAAAGGACATGGAGGATGAAAAAAACATTGCCGTGGAACTGCGCAAATCAATCAAAGTAGCGCTGAAGCAGGAAGATTTTGCAACTAAATCGCTTTTGGAAGGCATTCTGCTAAAAACAGAAGACCGCTGCCACCACATAGAGCACTTCTTAGGGGAAGATGGCCTGAGCATTGGCCTGCTTCATAAGCCTGCTGACATTATGGAAGACGGCGAAGCAGAAGAATCTAAATCATCCAGCAAGGGTAAGAAAAAACAAAAGGCATAGCCTTACCTCCTAAAGCATCAAAAAAAGGCAACCATAACCGGTTGCCTTTTTTTAATGCTTTAGTCTGCTATTTGGCCACGGAATCTGCCATCTGTGAAATTTATACTTTCTATGCTGCTCTCCGGGTTACTGCGCACTTTCCTGAGGGCCAGATCGAAGCTTCCTTCTATAACACCCTCTGTTTTGCCGTCTGCTATAATCTTCAAGGTGCCAACAGTATTTTTGGCTAGCTTGTACTCGCTTGTTAGCACGTCTCCGCCAACAGTAGTGTAATAGTATCCCTGTTTTGGGTGCAGCGCATAAGTGCCGGTTCCGTTATACTTAATTTTCATTACAAGCACTTCATCATTGGGTTTATTAGCAACGCCCAAAATCCATAGCGTGTCATTATCTAACCGCAGTTCAGGCTGGCCCAACCAGGAAGCCGTATTTTTATCAGCCATGATGTAACTTTCCGGCATCTCCGGACAAACCACTGTTTCATCATCACAGGAAAATGCACCTAAGGTAAGTATACTTGCCAAGGCAGCTGTTACTCTCTTCATAGCTAAATATGTTTATTTCTAACTAGAGCATGTTTAAATTTGGTTTTTGCAAGCGAAAGCTGAATGGAAAGGGTTCTGGCAATTTGCAGCGCAAAGGATGAATTTTAAACATGCTCTTACCAGGATTGATCCAGATTATACTCAAAGCGTTGCATTTAATCTACTATATTTAGTGAAAATAATGTATATATCATTTCTGCTTTCACTCACGCCTCCTTTTTATTAGATTTGTAAAGACGTGCACCCACCGCACCAATCACATATTAATCACGATACAATGGTAGATTTAGGCAATTATAACGAGTTAGAAATAGCCCGTGAAGTAGACTTTGGCGTTTACTTTACCTCAGAAGACGGAGACATACTTATGCCGGGCAAATACGTACCCGAAGATGCCCGTGTAGGCGACAGGTTACGCGTGTTTGTGTACCGCGACTCCGAAGACCGTATTATTGCCACTACCCTGGAGCCTTATGCCACTGTAAGAGAATTCGCCTGCCTTACCTGTACCGACGAGACACCTTTTGGTGCTTTTCTGGATTGGGGACTGGAAAAAGACCTGCTGGTTCCGCTTAACAACCAGAAAAACAAAATGCAGGTAGGCCGCAAATACTGCGTATACCTCTACCTGGACGAAACAACCGACCGTGTGGTGGCTACCTCAAAACTGGGCAAATACCTGGCAAATGATGATATACAGCTTACCGAAGGCGAAGAAGTACAGTTACTTATAGCCAATCCTACAGATATCGGCATCAAAGTTATCATCAACAATACCTATATCGGCATTCTGTATAAGAACGAGGTTTTTAAAGACCTGCGTATGGGTGATAAGACAACAGGCTATATCAAAGCTATTCGCCCGGATAACAAAATTGATGTAACACTGCGTAAACCAGGTGCTACCTTAGTGGGGGAAAAAGATGACGCTGCTGAGAGAATTCTGCGCTTGCTGGAGCAAGGCAGCGGCTGGATGCCTCTTTCTGATAGCAGCTCGCCGGAAGACATTTACCAGACGCTCTCGATGAGCAAGAAAAACTTTAAGCGAGCAATCGGGAGCTTGTACAAAGCCGGTAAAATAGACCTCCAGCCTGATAGCATCCGACTCAAAAAGTAGTACTCAGCCCACAACACCGAAACACAACCTGTACGACCTATCTTACCTTAAATTTTTCTGCACGCTTACCGTGTGCGGCTACTGCATATGTTTACCAAACTCCTGCCTTTACTTTTAATTCTTACAATTTGCACCACACCAGCTAGTGCCAGCGGCCAAGACGACACCGAAGCAGAAAAGAATAAACGTAACAAAACCTTGAAAGCGGAGCGCACACTGGCCGCCCCCGTGCTAGATGGACATTTGGAGCCGGAAGTATGGCAACAGGTTACGCCTGCCACCAATTTCTTCCGATACGACCCACTGAACGGCAAGCCGTCTTCTCAGAAATCAGAGGTATACATGCTGTACGACAACGATGCTGTATACTTTGGCGCCATACTTTATGACTCTGCTCCTGACTCTGTGCTTACCCAGCTGGGGCAGCGCGACTCTGGCGAGAATAACTCGGATATGTTTGGCGTGTACCTTGATACGTACAACGACAAACAAAATGCCTTTGCCTTTCTGGTGTCAGCGGCCGGGGTGCAAACAGACATTAAATACTCGCAGGGGCGGGAAGACTGGAACTGGGATGCCGTGTGGGAGAGCAGCGTACGCACCCACGACCGCGGCTGGACTGTAGAAATGCGCATCCCTTATGGAGCTATTCGTTTTCCGAAAGCAGAAATACAGAACTGGGGTTTGAACTACATGCGGGTTATTCGCCGCGACCGCGAAAAATCGTATTGGAGCCATGTAGATAACTCTGTAAGTGGATTAATAAACCAGGAAGGCCGCGCCATAGGCATAGATGGCATTGAGTCGCCGGTGAGGCTGCAATTCATGCCTTATGTATCCGGCTATGTAAATCACTACCCAAACAAAGGAGAGAACAAAAATCAGAAGGATTTCTCAAAATCTATTAACGGCGGCATGGATGTAAAGTATGGCATTAACGATGCTTTTACATTGGATGTAACCTTGATCCCTGACTTTGGACAGACACAGTCAGATAACCAGATACTAAACCTGGGGCCTTTTGAGGTAAAGTATAGCGAGAACCGCCAGTTTTTCACAGAAGGCACAGAGCTATTTAATAAAGCTGGCCTCTTCTACTCCCGCCGCATCGGAGCCACACCTGTAGGGCGAGGCACGGTAGAAGATCAGCTGATTGGCCGGGAGGCCGTTGTTAGCAACCCAAGAGAGACACAATTGCTGAATGCCGCTAAGGTATCCGGCAGAACCCGACGGGGTTTGGGCATTGGCATTTTCAATGCATTTACGGGTAACTCATACGCTACTGTACAGGACTCTACTACTGGCGTAAGCCGTAAAATCCTGACCGATCCGATTTCGAACTACAACGTGTTTGTGCTCGACCAGACCTTGCCACGCAACTCATACCTTACCTTTACCAACACCAACGTTACCCGCACCAGAGGCTTCTATGATGCCAATGTAACCGGCCTGCGCATGCGTTTTGCTGATAAGCAAAATATGTTTGCCCTGACCACCGGAGGCAACCTGAGCCAGCTTTATGGCAAAGACACAGACAACGACCTGCAAACTAACGACGGCACCACACTCGGGCATCAGTATTTTGTAAACCTGAGCAAAATAAGTGGCAACCTGCAGTATGGCATCGACCATAACGTTGAGTCAAACACGTACGACATCAACGACCTGGGCTTTATCAGCAATAACAATGAGATGAGCACCGGAGCTTATATCAAGTATAGCTTTTACCAACCTGTATGGAAATTCCTGTCGTGGAGCAACAGCCTGAATGTTAACCATAATATGCTGTATGCCCCTGCTGAATTTAGCAGCCTTAGCTTCAGCGGCGGCACCAATGTGCGTTTTCGCAACTTTACCAGCGCCTGGTTAAATGTGGGCGTTCGTCCCGGCGATCAGCACGATTACTTTGAAGCACGCTCGTTTCCGCAGGTTTTTCTTCGCCCACCCGCCTACGACTCAAACATTGGCATCAGCACAGACTACCGCAAACGCATTGCCCTAGATGCCTCTACTGGCTTTTGGCGCTCGCACCGCTATGACCAGAACAGCTGGTGGCTGGATTTCTCGCCACGCTTTCGTGTGAACGATAAGTTCTCTATCGTGAATGGCAATAACTTTGAAAAAGAGATCCGTAACATTGGGTTTGCGAAAGAATATAAGGACAAAGAACAACAAGCACATATACTGTTCGGTGATCGCACCATTACTACCGTCAGCACAACGATCAGCAGTGCCTATATCTTTAACGAACGCTCAGGCCTGACGCTGAACATGCGCCACTACTGGTCGCGGGCAGCTTATAAAGACTTTTTTGAGCTGACAAAAAAGGGCCTGCTCCAGCAGCTTACGCAAGAGCAAAATGCTTATACTACTGATATAGAAAATATTAACTACAACACCTTTACCATGGATTTGGTGTACAGCTGGCGCTTTGCCCCCGGCAGTGAGTTGCGTGTCGTTTGGAAAAACTTTATTGAAGATAAATCTGACCAAATTCAGAACCGCTACTTCGATAATATGTCGAATACCTTATCTGTGCCGCAGAACAACAATTTCTCGGTTAAACTTTTATACTTTATAGACTATATTTCGCTTAAAAACGTACTTTCTGCGTAAGCTAAAGCACTTATGCAAAAAGTACGAACTGCACTAATAGCCGGAGCCAGTGGGCTTGTGGGTGGGCACTTGCTCCGCCTGCTGCTCAAGAGCGAGCGCTATAGCCAGGTCACCTCTATAGGTCGACGTGAGCTACCCCTTATACACCCCAAGCTAGACCAGCAGGTAATAGACTTTGATCACCTGAAGAACTTTGCCTCTGAGTTGGCTGTAGATGATGTTTTCTGCTGCTTAGGCACCACTATTAAGCAAGCCGGCTCTAAAGATGCTTTTTATAAAGTAGACCATACGTATGTAGTACAGCTGGCGGAATACGCATCTAAAAAAGGCGTGTCGCAGTTTTCTGTTATCTCTGCTATGAGTGCAGATGCCAGCTCTCTTATCTTTTATAACAAAGTGAAGGGCGAGATGGAGCAGGATGTAAAACGATACCCTTTTAACGCAGTGCATATTTTCCGGCCTTCGTTGCTGCTCGGCGAGCGCGAGGAGCAGCGCAACGGCGAAGAATTTGCTTCGAAGCTAATGAAGCCGCTCAGCAAGCTGATGGTAGGCCCGCTGGATAAGTATAAACCAATTGAAGCTGAGACAGTAGCCAACGCCATGCTGGAAGCCGCCAAAGCCGAAAGGCCGGGCGTGCATACCTATGTATCAAACGAAATAGCTGTTTTGGGTACTGCACAATAGTACCTCACCCCTAGCAATGCAAGTATAACGTATGGCAAAGCAATCCCTAAAACACGTTTTTCCGAAAGCGCTACACTACGACCCGGACTGGGTGCGCAAGCACTCGATGGGAGAGAATGTGCTCTTTAACCTTGAGAGCCTCACCAAATCACTTAACCTGAAGCCGGGCATGCGCGTGCTGGATCTTGGCTGCGGCAAGGCCATCAGTTCTATTTTTCTGGCCAAGGAGTTCGGAGTTACAGTATATGCCGTAGATGAGGCTGTTTCGGCAAGTGATAATTTCCAACGTATTTGCAGCCAAGGCTGTGAGGAGAAAGTTATCCCATTAGAAGCAGATGCCCGCGCTTTGCCTTTTGCAGAAGAGTTTTTTGATGCCGTGATCGTGGTAGACTCCTATACTTACTTCGGCACCGATGAGAAGTACCTGCCCTACATCGCCCGCTTTATTAAACCGGAAGGCTGTTTAGCCATTGTGGATGTTTGCTTTACCCAAGAGATTGAGTCCTTAGAAGAGGTTCCGGAGTTCTTGCGCGAAGACTATCAACGCTATTGGTACTTTATACATACCATAGCCTGGTGGCAAAAACTTTGGGAGAAAACGGGGCTGGTGCAGATAGAAGCAGCCGAAGAACTGGCAGAAGCTGATTTGGTGAGAAAGCATTACATCGAAGATTTTGAGGAGAAAGGGAAACCTGACCCGTTTGCCAAAGCCCTGCAGCTTGACGAGGAAGGTTTTATCTCCTTCTTCAAACTGATTGGCCGCCGCACAAGCCAAAGCGCCTACCTGCAAAACTATAAGCCAAAAAGCAAATAGGACGCTCCTTTCACACAATATTCGCGGAACACTACGTTAGAAGTTGTAATTTTGCAGCCATGGCAGCTAGAGTAGCTGCTTGATTTTAAACTTTACAACAAACATGAAAATCTTTACTAAACTCACGTTTGCGCTGGCATTTATACTTTGTGCAGCCACAGGTGCACAAGCTCAAAGCGGCTATTCTACTGGTATTGGTTTAAGAGGAGGTATTGCCTCTGGCCTTACGGTGAAGCACTTTATTCAGAGCGATGCAGCCATTGAGGGTATCCTGAGCACGGGTTTCAAGTACAGAGGTACTGTCATCACAGTTTTATACGAGAAGCATGCGCAGGCATTTAACACCAGCGGCCTGCAATGGTATTACGGCTTGGGCGGCCACATCGGCTTCTGGGACGGCCACGATTACTACGACCGCGGCCACAGGCATTACGGTGATAACGTAGTTGGCTTAGGCGTGGACGGTATATTGGGCTTAGAATACTACATCCGCGACATTCCTTTTACCATTGGCGCTGACGTAAAGCCATACTTTAACATACCTCGCGGCGGCGGCTTCTGGGATACGGCGCTGCACGTGCGGTATGTGTTTTAGTGTTGAGACAAAAGCGTATATACAAGAAGGGCCTGCTAAGTATAGCAGGCCCTTCTTGCTTGTAGTTCAATTTCTAGTGAGTCGTATTATACAAAAACTCCCCTACTGCTTCGCCGGCAAAGTACATAAACAGGATGATGGCTATAGAAACCAGAACTGGCCGTGCTAGCATTTTGACTTTAAGTTTATAATGTTCAGCTGTTTTCATTTTATAGAATAAGAGTTAATGCCTTAATGTAGCTATTTTCTAGTCTTCAATTAAGTCTGTTATGTAGTAAGGTAAACATATTAATGCAGGCATGCGCCACATACACAATCCAAAAAGAAGATTGATTTTTCCTTTTGAACACTAAGTATAATACAGCAAGTAAAACTCCTGGAACAAGCATAAACATAATATATGTATTGCTGGAGGAGTGGACAAGGGCAAAAGTTAACGTAGAAATGGCAAGGCTGATAAACTCAATACCCTTTTAAAGTAATTGATAGTTTCTATAATGAGATACTGAAACAACAGCGTTTCGACCAAAGGGCCAACAAGCACAGCAACAACAAACAGCATCACTGGAGATAAATCTTCCAGGCCAGAGGTTTATACTTCTTCATCCAGAAAGTACTTTATCACGTTAACCGATAGCACGTTGTAAAGTATAGCAATAACAACAAAGCTTATTAATAACTTCCACCACGTAACTTTGGCTAACCGACCTAATAGCTGTTCTAGCATAAAGTAAATGTTGTTGAAGACACAATATCAAGGAAATTCCTGATACTGCTCCTCCGCCAACTTATAAGCACTATTAAAATCTGAGGAAATGGTAATTGAGTTAATTAATTCTTCAAGTCCTTCCTTGCCTACTTTCTTCAGCCACCTGTTCACCTCATACTTAGAGGTGGCATACTTATACCAACCTAACGTATCTTGCTTGTAGAAATCCGATAAGTTCTCCATAGAAGCTAACTTAGGTGCTTTGCGGCCTTTGTCTGTGTGCTTCAGGTAATCTGAAGTGGAGTAGCCTTTTCTGTAGTCTAACTGCATGGCAAGCCCCTTCATCAAACCATACAGGTAGCTTGTAGGTCACAATTATCCATTTAAACTGCTTAATTCTATCAAAAAGAGCCACATGAGCCAGTTCGTGACTCACAATGTCAACATTAAGCCCTGTTCGGTTTATCACGATGTGGCAGCTGAAGATGGTAAAGATAGATTCTGCATGAGTACCTTTTACCATGATGTATTTTTTTGCCATTTTAGGAGAACTGCAGTAAATGATTTTGGGCAGTGCCACCGGTTCTTGCCAGAACTTCTCGTTGCGTAATTTAGCCTGCTGCACGACGAGTATAAGGCTGTCCGCCGTTTTCTGATCCAGGTCAGGGGCTACAAAGATGTTTGGCTGCACTTCCTTCAGATCAGCGTACGCAGCAAATGCGCCATTTATATAAGCTCTATTAAAAGCCACAAATGAAACCAGGCTAAGTAAGCATAGGCACAATAATGTTAATGTATACCTAAACCACTTCTGTTTCCGTTGCATCCATCAATTGCAGTATAAGTTCAAGTATAAAGCTATCTAGTGTCGCTACCTTCTCTAAATAGTTTTCCTGTTTTACAAAATAATAAAACCCTGTAAGCCTTGGCTATTGAATGGCCATTTACAAGCGCAAGAGGTATAAGTATACTTCTATTTTCACATATAAACAAAAGAGCAGGTTGCCGATAAGCAACCTGCTCTTTTGTTTATATGTGAAAAATCTAAAACGAAATATGCAGCAGCGCATCACCTTGGTTAACTACTGGCATGTTGTTCAAGCCAATGACGTAACCACCAGATGGGGCGTTTAGGCGCACCTCCATTTCTCCATAAGGGTCTGTGATGCTGCCAATATGCTGGTTCTTTTTTATAGGCTCCCCTAGCTTTACATAGCTACGCCATAAGCCAGCGTTTTTCGCCCGCAACCACACATCCTTCGTGCAGATAATCGAGTGCTCTGTAGGGGCTGGGCAAGCAGCCATCATACCTAAGTGGTGCAATACACGACAGGTGCCTTCAATGCCCAGGTTAATGCCTTTCTCATCAAACCGAAGGCTCTCCCCTGTCTCATACACAAGTATGGATTTACCTGTTTTGGCTGCCTCTTTGCGCAGCGAGCCTTGCCGAAATGGAGAGTTAAGTATAAATGGAGCGGCAAAGGCCTGCGCCATCACTTGGTTTTGGCCATGGTCCAGCATGCAGCGTATCTGTGGGTAATTGCTTCGGCTGGAGCCGCCTGTGTGGAAATCAATTCCAAAGTCAACATAGGGCATCACCTCTTTCATAAAGCGGTGCGCCACTCTGCTGGCCAGTGAGCCATCTCGGTTACCCGGAAAACTGCGGTTTACATCTTTGCCATCCGGCACCTCCCTCGAAAAGTTTAGGAAGCCATAGATGTTAAGTACGGGTACAGCTATGATAGTACCTTTTAGCGGATACAGCATCTTTTTAGCCAGCATGCGCCGCACAATTTCAATACCGTTTACCTCGTCTCCGTGCATGCCAGCCATCAGCAATACCACCGGGCCATCATGTACTGACCTGAAAACATAAACAGGTATTTCTATAACAGTACCGCTGGGCAATTTACTGATAGAAATTTTGGTAAGCACCTTCTCCCCACGGTCTATAGTTTTGCCGTTTATAACAATGGTTTCTGGCATATTACTCCTGAATGCGTTTTTTTGGGCGCTTTACAGCCAACCCTTCCATGTACTCTATTATTTTGCTTGCGATATCTTTCTGAGTAGCCTTTTCTATCCCTTCTAAGCCGGGAGAAGAGTTAACTTCCAGAATCAGCGGTCCGCGCTTGGATTGCAGCATATCAACCCCGGCAATACCTAAACCTAACGATTTAGCGGCCAACAGGGCTGCGGCTTTTTCCTGACGGGTAAGTTTGATAAGCGCTGCTTTGCCTCCACGATGCAGGTTAGAACGGAACTCCCCTTCTTTGCCCTGGCGTTTCATGGCTCCTACCACTTCTCCGTTTACAATAAAGGCTCTTATATCGGCACCGCCAGCTTCTGAGATAAACTCCTGCACAATAATACGCGCTTTCAGGTTATGAAACGCCTCAATAACTGACTCCGCCGCTTTGCGTGTTTCTGCCAACACCACCCCTAAACCTTGTGTGCCTTCCAGCAGCTTAATTACCAGCGGAGCGCCGCCAACCTCTTTTACAAGTCCGGACGTCTCTTTTGAATAGTTAGTAAAAGCAGTCTTTGGCATACCTAATCCGGCACGGCCCAGTATCTGCAACGAGCGCAACTTATCTCTGGAGCGCACGATAGCCTGAGAGTCTACGGCGCTTTTCACCTTCATCATCTCAAATTGCCGCACCACGGCTGTTCCATAAAATGTAACAGAGGCACCTATACGCGGAATAACCGCATCCACATCTGTGAGGCGCTCACCTTTATAAAGTATGTGTGGGTCGCCCTGCTCAATGATCAGGTCGCAACGCAAATGGTCTAGTACGATAGCTTCATGCCCCCGTTGCTCTGCGGCCTCTACCAGTCGGCGGGTAGAGTAAAGGCGTGGGTTGCGGGAGAGAATAGCAATTTTCATAAATGCTTTTTATTTCTGTTTATGTTTTATCTTATACTTGTGCGCCAGGTTCTTTCTGGCAACATCTACCGTGAAACGGCCTTTCAAAAGTTTGCGCCCCAGCAACACCGGGTACTTCATGTCGCTGCGGTCTGAGAGCGAGAACTCTTCCTCTATCTCTTCATCAAACAACTTTATCTTTGTACGGATAATGTAACGCTCCTGCTTCTCCCCGATCGAGCTTTTTATCTCACGAAGATCATACTCACTGAACTCCAGCTTCTTATGGTTATACTGTGGGTGCGAAGGGTCTAACAGGTCCAGGCAAATAACTTTGGTGCCATCAGGTCTAATCTCTTCGTGTATGTCTGAGCAGTGTATAGCCGAAGTATAAGCGCCTGTATCTACTTTAGCCTCTATCTCTTCTATATCCAGTTCCGGGAAAGAGACCAGTTCACGCCGCCCAATCGGCAATTTCTCAGGTTTCGGCTTGTTATAGTTTTCATCTTTCATCAGTGGCGAAGATAGATTTTTAATTATGAATTACGAACGGGTTGC
>NZ_JBHTLD010000038.1:0-26754 GCF_042678745.1 Pontibacter rugosus
TAATAAAAACTATCTTTAATACCGCCCAAGAAAGGGAACATGCTTGGGTATGGCTATACAGTGGGTGCTGTATATAGTAATTACGCCTTACGTAATAAAAGGTTGACAAATGCAGCTTTTTCTTCTTAGAACATACTTATAACCAATACAATTTTCATACTTCAGTCAGTTCTTTTGGCAATAGCAGCAAATCCAGAATGAAAGTTTAAACAACTTAACTGCAATAAAAGCATAAGTAGCAGTAATACAGACCCGTATAACACAATCAAACTCAATGCAAAAGTTGTATATACTTGTACCTTTCTGCAAATGCCTTCTGGCAGTTCAACTTTCTTCTATACAGGACGTAAAACATATAGCTATAGCAGCATGACTATATAGCGTTTTCCGACTTTAATTTAGATTAAGGGCTTAGCCGTAAAATTTAAAGCAGGAGCACCAAAACCATGTTTGTATTTTCTTAACTTATAGATAAAACGTGTACCAGGCAGACATCTACGCTACAAGAACGTTCCTACTAAACATATTGGAGCGCAATGCTACTACAAAAGGTTTACAATGGCTTCGGCAGAAAACGGAGCTTATCAGTGCTGATAGTGCAACATCAAAGGACTTCTACCTAGCTTTTAGCGCAGCACCACGTTTCGTAGGCAAAGAACTACTTCAGCTTACGCCACACGATATAGAAAAGGCCAATACGATCAGACCTGGCTTTAACCCCAACCAGTGGAATACCGCTCAAACTGCCCGTACTTTGCTCATTCTGTCGCTACCTTATAAGGATGGTGAAGCTTTCCGAAAGCAATTAGAAACGTTATTTAATACAGCTGACATGGGTGAGCTGGTAGCGCTTTATGCCGCCTTACCGCTGCTGCCACACCCAGAACTTTTCCGTGAGCGCGCCGCAGAGGGCTTCCGCACCAACATGGGCGATGTGTTTGAGGCTGTAGCTTTGGACAACCCCTACCCCGCTGATTATATGCATGAAGATGCCTGGAACAACATGGTGCTGAAGACGCTGTTTGTAGGCAAACCCGTTTTTAGAATATACGGCATAGAGAAACGCCGCAATGCTAAACTTGCTCGCATACTTTCCGATTATGCCCATGAGCGCTGGGCAGCAGGACGACCTGTATCACCAGAACTATGGAGACCTATTGGCCCTTTTATTGATGAGGTGATATTGGAGGACATCAAGAAGCTTTTCTCGCAGCCAAACGAACTGGAGCAGGAAGCTGCCGCACTGGCCTGTGCCCAAAGCAATAGTGTTCAAGCAAAAGAACTGCTAAATTCTCACCCACAGTTAAAGGCCCGCATAGAGAACGGAGAAATTACGTGGAGCATGATTGGCGATAAAAACCTGCAGCTTAACTAGAAACCATACCCTAAAGCAGGCCACTACCCCTGCACCATAAATTCACATCACATCCAACCATAACCTTTACTATATGAACACGCACAACCTAATGCTGATCGACCCGCATATCCATATGACGTCCCGCACCACGGATGATTATGCACGCATGCAGCAAGCCGGCATTGTGGCTATCATTGAGCCTGCCTTCTGGCTAGGGCAGCCCCGCACCGAGGCCGGCTCATTTAAGGACTACTTCAGCAGCCTGGTAGGCTGGGAGCGATTCCGCGCCAGCCAATTCGGCATCAAGCATTACTGCACCATCGGCCTTAACTCAAAGGAGGCTAACAACGAAGCCTTGGCAGAGCAGGTAATGGAGCTACTTCCGCTTTTTGTATGCAAAGAAGGTGTAGTGGGTGTAGGTGAAATTGGCTACGACGATCAAACGCCTATAGAAGACAAATATTTTAGAGCGCAGCTGGAGTTGGCTAAAGAGGTAAACATGCCGGTGCAGGTTCACACGCCGCACCGCGATAAGAAGTCCGGCACCATCAAAAGCATGGAAGTATGTCTGGAGCATGGCATTGCACCTGACATGGTGGTAATTGATCATAACAACGAGGAAACGGTGAAAGATGTGCTGGACAGAGGCTTTTGGGCTGCCTTTACCATCTACCCTAATTCTAAAATGGGCAACGAGCGCATGGTAGAAATTGTGAAGCAGTATGGCTCTGAGCGTATCATCGTAAACTCCTCTGCCGATTGGGGTGTAAGCGATCCGCTTTCGGTACCTAAAACGGCTTCTTTGATGCTGGAGCGCGGTATCAGTATAGAAGATGTGCGTAAAGTTTGTTACCAGAATGCACTCGACTCCTTTGGTAAAAGCGGCCAGATGCATGAGTCAGATTGGCTACAGGGCGCACAGGTAGACCAGCGTGAGAAATTCTCTGAAAACTCTGTGCTGCGTGGCGGCCAAACACCTGTTGTGGGCCAGGTTGCAGCCAGCGATGGCCTGGGTTCAAACATTGTACGCTAACGCATGAGTAAATTAAAAGCTTACCTGCGGCTAACGCGACCTGCCAACATCGTGACGGCCATTGCAGATATTATGTTAGGTTATGCCGCATCAGGTGCCTTGCTATCGCTTAGCCTTTGGGAAAATGGGTTTGAAGCAGCACACCTGCAACCGCTTGGTTGGCTTGTTTTGGCAACCATCGGTTTGTATGGTGGCGGCGTGGTGTTTAACGATGTGTTTGATGCTGAACTTGATCGAGTAGAGCGGCCGGAAAGGCCTATCCCCAGTGGACGTGCCTCCGTGACTGGTGCCACCATACTGGGTTTAGTACTGCTGATCGGAGCTATACTTGCTGCGTGGCAGGTATCAGACATAAGTGCTTTTATAGCTGTAGCTGTAGCACTACTGGCTCTCCTATATGACTGGAAGGGTAAGCATCACTCCTTTTTTGGACCAATCAACATGGGCTCTTGCCGAGGCGGAAACCTGCTGCTAGGTGTAAGCGCTATTCCTGCCGCTCTGGATGATTTATGGTTCATCGCCCTCATTCCTATAGTCTACATTGCAGCTATTACCATGGTGAGCCGTGGTGAAGTACATGGTGGTAACCCAGCCGCATTGAAGGGAGCCGTGTTTATGTATGCCATTGTTTTTGCCGGTATCATGAGTCTGGCGCTGTTGCCGCAGTTTAACCTGTTGTATAGCCTCCCGTTCTTGCTGCTGTTTGCCTGGCTTATTTTTCCGCCACTCTTCAAGGCTTTGCCAGCAAAGGAACCAAAGCTGATCATCAAAGCAGTGAAGGCAGGTATACTTGCCCTGATCGTGATGAATGCAAGTATAGCCGCTGGGTTTGCAGGCTGGCAGTACGGTTTGATCGTGCTGCTGCTATTGCCTGTGTCTATTTACATTGCCAAAAGCTTTGCTGTGACTTAGCGAGATGCTAGACAATAGATTTTAGACGTTAGAATTTTAGAGTAACACCTATTCATTTATTCACTCAATCACTCATTCAAAATTAAATTACCCCCGGGTATGAAGACGATAGAACAGAATTTTGCAGTGCCGTTTAGGTATGGGGTATACTTTACTGAGGGGCTCTTTCAGCCGGAGAATTCTATGCTAACAGATGTGCTGGCACAGGATAATGCGTCCAGTACCCGTAAAGTCTTGTTTGTGATCGATAGTGGTGTGGCGGAGGCAAACCCTGCGTTGCTGGGGCAGCTAAACACGTACACTGCCGCACATGCCGATGTGCTGCACCAGGTAGCGGAGCCGATTATACTTCCGGGTGGTGAGGTTTCCAAAAATGAGCCGGAGCACCTCCAGACTATACTTAACGGTATCAACGCGTTTGGTGTGTGCAGGCATTCTTATTTAATAGCCATTGGAGGCGGAGCCATACTTGATCTGGCTGGCTTTGCAGCTGCTATTGCACACCGTGGCATACGTCTGGTTCGCGTGCCTACGACTGTGCTTTCCCAGAATGATTCAGGTGTGGGTGTAAAAAACAGTGTAAATGCCTTTGGTAAAAAGAATTTCTTGGGCACTTTCGCTCCACCCTTCGCCGTCATCAACGACAGCAATTTTCTGCTCACCCTCGAAGACCGCGACTGGCGCTCTGGCATTTCGGAAGCCGTTAAAGTTGCTTTGATTAAAGATGAAACCTTTTACCAAAGTATAAAGGCTGATGCGCAAAGGCTGGCACAGCGTGACATGGCAGCCATGCAAAAGCTCATTCACCGCTGCGCAGAACTGCATGTGGAGCATATTGGTGGTTTAGATCCGTTCGAGATGGGTTCTTCCCGTCCGCTGGATTTTGGCCATTGGGCTGCGCACAAGTTAGAGCAACTTACCAAGTATAGCCTGCGCCACGGAGAGGCTGTTGCCATTGGCATTGCTCTGGATGTCACCTACTCTTGGTTGAAAGGCATGATTACTGAGCAAGAGTATAACGAAGTTATAGCGCTGTTACAGGAACTTGGGTTTGACCTTTTTGTGCCGGAACTGGTACAGCAGGAAGCTAATGGCGAGTTATCGGTTATCCGTGGGCTCACAGAGTTTAGAGAGCATCTAGGCGGGAAGCTAACCATCATGCTACTTGCTCAGATAGGCCTTGGGGTAGAAGTTCACCACATGGACCAGGAGTTGCTTTACCAGGCTATCCACCTCCTCCAGAAAAAACAGCAACCTCATACCCTACCGCAAGTATAAACACAGATGGGCCTCCTGCTTTTGCGGGTGGCCTGCTGTTTTACTTTAAAAGATTAAGACATGTACCTGCAACAGGCCTACCACCTTACATATTGCACCAACATACATCCCGGAGAAAGCTGGGAAGAGGTTTTCCAGAACCTGAAAACCTATTTCCCTCCTCTGAAAAAAGAAATGTCACCAGATAAACCTTTCGGTATTGGTTTGCGCCTTTCCAACCTGGCAAGCGAAGAAATTCTGGAAGGTGATCATCTTGCAGAATTCAAACGTTGGCTTCAGGAGCAGGAGCTGTATGTGTTCACCATGAACGGCTTCCCGTATGGCGGCTTTCATCATCAGGAGGTAAAAGACAAAGTGCACCAACCGGACTGGACTACAGAAAATCGTGTAGACTATACTATTAAGTTGGCTCAAATCTTGGCAGAGCTGTTACCTGCAGGCATGGAGGGCGGCATTTCTACTTCTCCCCTCTCTTATAAGCCCTGGCTGCGCGATGCAGATGAGCAGAAAATGAAGTCTGTTTATACACATTCAGCACAGCACCTGGTACAGGTTGTAGAGGCACTGCACCAGATCAAAAGACAAACAGGCAAAACAATCCACATCGATATTGAGCCGGAGCCGGACGGGTTGCTGGAGAACTCTAAAGAGGTTATAAAGTTCTATAAGGAGTGGCTACAGCCAATTGGAGCCGATAAACTTCAGGAATCGCTGGGGCTGACGAAGGACGAAGCTGTTGAGGCTATTTATACTTATGTGCAGCTCTGCTATGATGTGTGCCACTTTGCCTTAGCCTATGAAAAGCCGCAGGAAGCCTTTGCCAAACTAAAGCATGCCGGTATAAAGATTGGCAAAATACAGCTAAGTGCTGCGCTTAAAACAAACCTGCCACAGGATGTTGAAACGCGTGGAGAACTGGCTGAAGCCATGGCCATGTTTGCCGAATCGACTTACCTGCACCAGGTGGTGGAAAAAGATAATGAAGGTGCGCTTACGCAGTACCCTGACCTGACTTTTGCCTTACAACATATTCGCAAACCTAACGCCGTAGAATGGCGCACACACTTCCATGTGCCGCTGTTCACGCAGGAGTACAATGGCTTGCAATCTACACAAGAAGATGTGGCTGAAGTACTGAGATTATTACAGCAAAACCCGGTAACACAACACCTGGAGGTGGAAACCTATACATGGGATGTGCTGCCGGTTGAACTCAAAAAAGACCTTTCCTTATCCATTCAGCGTGAGCTGGAGTGGGTGATTGATAACATCAATAAAAAATATGATGCAGAAGACCGTAGTTCTGAACATCGTGGGGCTAACGCAGTCCCTGATCGGCAAGCATACACCGCACCTGGCCAAATGGGCAGCTAATGTACAGCAAGCAAGTATAAAACCTGTACTTCCGGCTGTAACCTGCACGGTACAATCTACCTACCTCACTGGCAAGTGGCCAGAGGAGCATGGCATTGTGGCCAACGGCTGGTACTTTAGAGACGAGGATGAAATAAAGCTGTGGCGACAGTCCAACAAGCTGGTGCAGGCTCCCAAAGTATGGGAAGTAGCCCGCAAAGCTGACCCGAACTTCACAGTCGCCAACATGGGCTGGTGGTACAACATGAATACCACTGCCGATTATACTTTGACCCCACGCCCGCAGTACTTGGCCGATGGCAGAAAAATGCCTGACTGCTACACACAGCCAGCTGACCTTCGGGATAAGCTACAGGCGCAACTGGGTACTTTTCCGCTGTTCAACTACTGGGGCCCGAAAACCTCTATCAAGTCGAGCAAGTGGATTGCAGACGCAAGTAAGATTACAGATAATCTTTACAACCCTACGCTCACACTCATTTACCTCCCACACCTGGATTACAACTTGCAGCGCTTCGGTCCATCAGACCCGCGCGTTGCCAAAGATCTACAGGAAATTGATGCTGTTGCAGGTGACCTGATTTCCTTTTATGAAGCCAAGGGTGCTAAGGTTATGGTGTTGTCTGAGTATGGTATTTCGGACGTAAACCAGCCGGTACACCTCAACCGTGTGCTGCGCGAGAAAGGCTATATAAGCGTGCGTATAGAGCGGGACACTGAACTGCTGGACATGGCTATGAGCGAAGCCTTTGCCGTAGCCGATCATCAAATTGCACACGTTTATGTAAAAGACCAAGCCAAAATTGCGGAAGTGAAACAGCTCCTGCAAAGCGTAGATGGCGTAGAAGAAGTTCTTGCAGGCGCAGAGCGTGACAAGTATAAACTGGCTCATGAACGCTGTGGTGAACTTGTGGTTGTTGCCAAAGCTAATGCCTGGTTTACCTACTATTTCTGGCTGGATGATAGAAAAGCACCAGATTATGCCCGTATGGTAGACATCCATAAAAAGCCCGGCTTCGACCCGGTAGAGATGTTTGCTGACCCTAAAATCAAGTTCCTACTACCTAAAGTGGCTGGCAAAGTGCTCAAGAAAAAGCTGGGCTTCCGAATGGTGATGAACATTATTCCGCTGGATGCCACTCTTATCAAAGGCTCCCACGGCCGAATTCAGGAAGATAAAAACGAATGGCCGCTGCTGCTCTCTAACACAAAGGCTCCATTACCTCAGGAACTACAAGCTGTGGATGTGTTTGATGTTATACTTCAGCACCTGCAGGCTCCAAACCCAACACAGCGTAAATCTGCAGTTGCCGTATAAGGACAAACATTCTTATAACCATCATGGAAAACAAACAAGATAAGCGCCTGGAGGGCAAAGTAGCCGTTGTAACAGGAGGTAGCTCAGGTATAGGACAGGCTATTGCCATAGCAATGGGCAAGGCCGGAGCGAAGGTAGTCATCAACTATTATTCAGACGAAGATGGAGCCAAAGAAGCACAGCAGCAAATAGAAAGCGCCGGTAGCCAGGCTGTTATTGTAGAGGCCAATGTAGCAAAACCAGAAGATTGCCAGCGTCTGATAGATACAGCCGTTCAAGAGTTTGGCCAGCTGGATATACTCGTTAACAATGCTGGTGTGCAGAAAGACAGCTCCTTTATAGATATGACTTTGGATGACTGGAACAAGGTAATCAGCACGAACCTGACCGGCCATTTCCTGTGCGCGCAGGCAGCCACAAGGGAATTTATGAAGCGCAAAGTACAGCCGGAGGATATAACATCCGCTGGAAACATCATCTTTATCAGTTCGGTACATGACATTATTCCTTGGGCGGGCCATGTGAATTACGCCACAGCAAAAGGTGGTGTGCAGATGCTGATGAAAACGTTGGCACAGGAATTAGCACCAAATAAAATTCGCGTCAACGGCATCTCACCGGGCGCCATCAAAACGGACATCAACCGTTCCGTTTGGGAAAATGAAAAAGGTCGGGAAGACATGCTCACACTGATTCCCTACGGCCGCATCGGTGAACCTGAAGACGTAGCCAAAGTAGCTGTTTGGTTAGCCACCGACGAGGCAGACTATATTACTGGCACCACGATTTATGTTGATGGAGGGATGACACTCTACCCTGCCTTCAGCGACAACGGGTGACGCAAGCGGTTCATTTTAAGCAGCAGGGAATAATTGTATAAGATTTTATGTTAATTTTGTAACAGTACCTGCTGCTCAGGGTTTACCTTTGTAGTATAAGGACAAAACACTACATGAAACTGTACCGCCAAATTATAATGCTAACCCTCACCTTGCTGGTGCTTGTCTCCTCGACAGGTATGGCTGTGGGCATGCATTTATGTGGAGGTGAGTTGCGTGATATCACTTTCTTTGGTGCCGCCGCAGATTGCCCTATGGAGCAAAAGCAGCAGGAAAAACTGCCACCCTGCCATACACCCAAAGAAAAGCAAAGCAAAGATTCTAACGATTGCTGCGAGGATCATCAGCTAACGGTAAAACAGTTAGACGATGCCGCCAGCCATAAAATCACGACACTTAGCAAGCTACAGCAGCTCAAAATGGCTGCTGTGCTGCAAGTGGTGGTTCTGAAGTTCTTCGCTTCCAGCACTGATCTAAAACCTGCTTACGCTTTTTACGAGTCTCCTCCCCTGCCCCGCGACATCCCTGTGCTGGTGCAGTCTTTCCTGCTATAAATTACAGATTAAGGTGCCGTATGGCGCGCTGAACAGCTGTGGCTCTACCAGGCCATAAGCGGCAGCACGGCTATGCTTCTACTTTGTGGCACCACGCGCTGTCGTATTCCTGCGGCAGTTGTCTATACTTCTGTAATTTCTAGCATATTATTTTCATGATTGAAAAGTTAATTTCCTTTTCCCTGCGCAATCGTGTTCTCGTGCTGCTGGTGTCGGCTGTATTGTTTGGCTGGGGCCTTTATTCGGTGCAAACAAATAAAATAGACGCTATCCCTGATCTTTCGGAGAACCAGGTAATCGTGTTTACCGAATGGATGGGCCGCAGCCCGCAGCTGGTGGAAGACCAGGTAACGTATCCGCTGGTAACCAACCTGCAGGGGCTACCCGAGGTGAAGTATGTGCGCGGCACCTCTATGTTCGGGATGAGCTTTATCTACATCATTTTTGAGGATGAGACCGATGTATACTGGGCCCGCTCCCGTGTGCTGGAGCGCCTGAACTCCATTGGCAACATGCTGCCGGAAGGTGCCACACCAACCCTTGGCCCTGATGGTACCGGCGTAGGCCATGTGCTGTGGTATACGCTGGATGCACCGGGTATGGACCTGGGAGAACAACGCGCTATTCAGGATTGGTACGTGAAGTTTGCTTTACAGAATGTAGATGGCGTAAGCGAAGTTGCCTCTTTTGGCGGCTTCCAGAAGCAGTACCAGGTAACCGTAGACCCAAACAAACTCACCTATTACAACCTCACCGTACCGCAGGTAATACAGGCGGTGCGGGCCAATAACAACGAAGCAGGCGGACGCAAGTTTGAGCGCTCCGACATTGGCTATATCATCAAAACCACCGGCTATTTAAAATCGGCAGAAGAAATAGAGAACATCGCTGTCACCACCAACAACACCTTACCTGTGCGCATTAAAGATGTAGCCACGGTGCAAATGACGGGCGAGAGCCGCCTCGGCATTTTCGACCTTAATGGCGAAGGAGAGGCAGTAGGCGGCATTGTGGTGATGCGCTATGGCGAGAATGCCGAAGAAGTAATCTCACATGTGAAGGAGAAAATGGCCGAAGTATCAAAAGGCTTACCCGAAGGTGTTAAATTCAACATTGTCTACGACCGCAGCGGCCTCATCAACGAAAGTATAGATTCTGTTAAGGCGACTCTCATTGAGGAAATGATCGTGGCATCCGTTGTCGTGTTCCTCTTCCTGTTCCATTGGCGCAGTGCTTTAGTTATCATTATTCAATTGCCATTGTCCATCGCCATTGGCTTCATCCTGCTCAACGCTTTTGATATCTCCTCCAACATTATGTCGCTGACAGGCATCGCCCTTTCGGTAGGTGTGATTGTGGATGATGCCATTGTGATGGTGGAGAATTCTTACAGGCATTTGGCAGACGCGAGTAAAAGGAATTCTGAATGAGCGATTGAGTGAATGTGTGAATTTAAATGAATGGGTAATGAGCGAGTTAAATAGAATACCTAAAGAGCAATTTGTAGAGCAGTTCCGACAGCGGACAAAGAAACTAGCACTTGATGTTATACGCTTTAGCCAAAGTTTACCTAGAACAGAAGAGGTTATTATTATGAAGCGTCAGCTCTTACGTTCGGCCACCTCTGTGGGAGCAAATTATAGAGCAGCCTGCAGAGCAAGGTCATCTGCAGAGTTTTACTCAAAGGTAAGTATAGTGATTGAAGAAGCTGATGAGACGATGTTTTGGCTGGAGTTACTAGAAGAGTCAGGTTCTACAAGTAAATCAGCAACAGCACCACTAGTGAAAGAGACAACCGAAATTTTATCTGTACTGGCAAAAGCCAGAAAAAATACCACCAGATAAAGATTCACACATTCACTCAAACACTCATTCAAAATTAAAAAGAATGAACTTAGATAAAGAAACAAGGCTCCGCATCATCGAAAAGGCTAGCAAGCAAGTTGGCCCGAGCGTGTTTTGGAGTACCATTATAGTGATTACCTCTTTCCTGCCGGTGTTTTTGCTGACAGGTCAGGAAGGTAAGCTCTTTAGCCCATTAGCCTGGACGAAGACGTTTATACTTATTGTGGATGCTATTGTAGCCATCACCCTGACGCCTGTACTTATCTCCTTCTTCCTGAAAGGAAAGTTTAAGGATGATAACGCTAATCCTATTAACAGAGGCATTGAGCGGGTATATGGGCCAGTACTGAAGTGGTGCTTGAAGTGGCGCAAAACGACTATCGGCATCAATGTGCTGGCGCTGCTGGTGTCTATCCCGATGCTGTTTAGCCTGGGCACCGAATTTATGCCGCCGCTCAACGAAGGCTCTATTTTGTTCATGCCTGTTACCTTGCCAGATGTGTCCAACGCGGAGGCGAAGCGCATTCTGCAGGTGCAGGACAAGATCATCAAATCTTTGCCGGAGGTAGACCAGGTATTAGGCAAGGCAGGTCGCGCGAGTACCGCCACCGATAACTCCCCGATAAGTATGATCGAGACCATCATCATGCTGAAACCGCAGTCAGAGTGGCGTGAAGGTATAACGAAGCAGGAAATTATACAGGAGCTGGATGCCAAGCTGCAGATTCCGGGTGTGGTAAACGGCTGGACGCAACCCATCATCAACCGCATTAACATGCTTGCCACAGGAATTCGTACCGATGTAGGCGTGAAAGTGTATGGTCAGAACCTGGATTCGGTTTATGCCGTGTCTGAAAAGGTAAAATCGGCGCTGGAAACGGTGCCGGGCGTGAAAGACCTCTATGTGGAGCCGATTACGGGAGGCAAATACATGCAGATCGATATTAACCGCATAGCCCTGGGGCGCTATGGCCTAACCGTAGACGATGTGAACATGACCATTGAGTCTGCTTTAGGCGGTGCCAGTATAGGCAATACCATCGAGGGCCGCGAGCGTTTTTCAATCAATGTAAGGCTGGCGCAGGAATACCGCAACAGCGTGGAGCGGATTCAGCGCATTCCGCTTCAGACAGCTGCTGCCGGCACCATTCCCTTGTCTTCTGTAGCCGATATCAGCTTCACCAGCGGCCCACCGATGATCAACTCTGAAAATGCACAGCTGCGTGGAGCCGTACTCTTTAACGTGCGCGATCGTGATTTAGGAGGCACGGTAGAGGAAGCCATGGAAAAGATAAATGCAGAGGTAACAGGTATACCAGAAGGATATTACTTAGAATGGAGTGGCCAGTGGGAAAATCAGGTGCGTGCCACCCAAACGCTTCAGGTCATTGTTCCGCTGGTGCTGATTATTATCTTCCTTATTCTGTACTTCTCCTTTAAATCGTTGAAAGAGGCCCTGCTGAACCTGATTACCATACCTTTTGCCCTGGTTGGTGGCGTGTTTATCGTATACTTCTATGGCGTAAATTTATCAGTAGCAGTGGCAGTAGGCTTTATCGCCTTGTTTGGTCTGGCCATAGAAACTGCCATGGTGATGGTGGTCTACCTGAATGAGGCCATGAAAGAACTGGTGGACACCAAAGGCAATTCCTCTGAAACAATTACCAAGCAAGACATCCGCGACTATGTGTTTATGGGTGCTGCCAAGCGCCTCCGCCCTAAAATTATGACGGTTTCCGTAGCGCTGTTTGGACTGATACCAGTGCTCTGGGCTACAGGTATAGGCACTGATGTTATGCTGCCCATTGTGCTGCCGATGATAGGCGGTGTGTTCACCTCTTCTATACATATCCTGCTGGTAACCCCGGTGGTGTTTGAGATGACGAAAGAGCACGAATTAAAGAAACACGGAAAACTAGAGATTTACGATGTCAAGCATTAAAGATAAGTACACATTCAGAAGTCCCCCTTTGAAGGGGGCAGGGGGATGTTTTGCTTCGGCTATAGCTATACTTCTGCTTCTGATGCAAAATCTTACAGCACAAGCCCAACAGCAACCGATAGCCCTGGACAGCGTTCTGCAAAACATCCGCAGCAATAATCCCATGCTGCAGCAGTACGACCTACGTGCCAAAGCACAGGATGCCTATGCAGAAGGCGCTACAGGTTGGATGGCACCGATGGTTGGAGCGGGTGTATTTATGTTGCCTTATCCCGGCCAGAGTGTGGAGCGCGATGAGAAAGAAGGTTCTTTGATGCTGTCTGCCGAACAGGCTATCCCCAACCCGGCAAAGCAGCGCGCAAAGCAGGCCGTTTACGATTCAAGAGCAGCAATAGAACAAGCAAAAGCAGAAGTGCTTTACAATAGTCTTCGTGCACAAGCCAAAGCCGCATATTATGACTGGGTGGTGCTGGAACGAAAGCTGGATGTACTGCAGGACAATGCCCGCATTATGGAATACATGCTAAAGCTGGCACGCATCCGCTATCCGTACAGCCAGGGTAAGTTGGGAAGCATTTACAAAGCGGAGGCACGCTTGCATGAGGTAGAAAATATGCAACTGATGACGCGCAACGAAATCCTTCAGCAAAACGTGACCCTTAACACCCTGATGAACCTGCCGAAAGAGCAGCAGTTCAAAATAGACACATTAGTTAACATACCTGCTCCGGTAGCTTTGGCAGCTGACACAGCCTACCTTAACCAAAGCCGCAGCGACCTACTACAACTCGACAGAATTATCGAAAACATGCGCCTGGGCGTGGAGCAGGAAAGGCTGGAGCGTAAACCAGATTTCCGGCTGCGCTTCGACCACATGACGCCCCGCAACAGCATGATGCCAAACCAGTTCACGGCCATGGGGATGGTTTCAATTCCAATCGCCCCTTGGTCCAGCAAAATGTACAAGGCCAACACCAAAGCCATGAACCTGGAAATTGAAGCAATGCAGCGTGAGCGCGAGAATATTCTGAACGAAGCGCAGGGCATGGTCCGCAACATGGCACTGGAGCTAAACGCGAAGCGCCAACAGGTGGAGAACTACAGCACCAAAATCCTTCCGGCCCTAAAGAAAAACTATGATGTGACCATGCTGGCCTATGAGCAGAATACCGCGCAGCTCCCAGAAGTAATTGACGCCTGGGAAGCCTTAAACATGGCCCAGATGGAATACCTGAACAACCTGCAGGCGCTGTATCAGTTAGCCGTTGCTTATGAGCGGGAGGTGGAAAAATAATGATGAATGAGCGATTGTGTGAATGAGCGAATTCAATTCACACAACCACTCATCCACTCATTCAAAATTGAAAAGAGACATGAAACGATACCTGAACATACTTCTCCTGCTGCTGCTTACAGCCTTCAGCGCCTGCTCCGAGCAAGCGCACGAGCACGGCGAAGCCGCAGCGGAGACAACTTATACTTGCCCCATGCACCCGCAGATTGTGCAGGATGAGCCCGGCACCTGCCCGATCTGCCACATGGACTTAGTAGCACAAACAACGCATGGGGAAGCGATAGAGATAACAGAAGATTTGGCATTCCTGCTGCAGCCTACGAATGAAACGGTGGTGGCAAACATCAGCACCATTAAGCCAGAAGAAAAAGCGGTACCGGCTACAGTAGAAATGGAAGGCATCATTACGTATGATGAGCGCCGCATCTATTCCATTCCATCGCGTGTGGGAGGCCGCATTGAAAAGCTTTTTGTAAAGTATAATTACCAGCCCATCAACAAAGGCCAGAAGCTGATGGAGGTGTACAGCCCGGAACTGGTAACGGCACAGAAAGAGCTGTTATACCTGGTGCAATCGGCTCCAGAAGACAAAGCGTTAATTGAGGCAGCCAAGCAACGGTTGCGCCTGCTGGGTGCTACTGATGCTCAGCTAAATCGCCTGATAAGAACAAGTGAGGCAAGTTATACTTTCGGAATCTACAGCCCTTACGATGGCTACGTGATAGGGTTTAATACCACTGCCCCGTCAGCTACGCCAAGTTCTGTACCAGTTACAGCACCTGGCGCAGGTGGTATGGGCACTGGCAATACCAATCCTGGTATGGCAGGCGCTGGGGCGGCTACTCCGGCAGCGGGAAGCGAACTGCAGCTACGCGAAGGCATGTATATAACTACTGGCCAGCCCTTGCTACGTGTGGTTAACCCAAACCAGTTATGGGCAGAGTTTAACATACCTGCAGGCGAGGTTACTTCTATTGCCAAAGGTGCTCCGGTACAAATTACATTTCCTGCTTTGCCCGGTGAGAAGCTGGAAGCGCAGGTGGATTTCCTGCAGCCTTTTTACGAGGCTGGCGAGAACTTTGCAAAAGTAAGAGTATACCTGCCGGGCCAACAGCAGTTGGCAAGAGTAGGCCAATTAGTTTCGGGCACCGCCAGTTATACAACGGCTCCAGCCTTGTGGGTGCCGCGTGAGGCGGTGCTGGATTTAGGCACCACTTCGGTTGCCTTCAAGCAAGTAAGAGGTGCCTTCAAACCCACAGCTGTTACAGTTGGTACCACAGCAGGTAACCAAGTGCAAGTTTTAGCGGGCCTGACTAAAAGTGACATCATCGCCGCCAACGCTCAGTTTATGATTGACAGCGAAAGCTTTGTGAAAATAAATGAATGATTGAGCGATTGAGTGAATGAGCGAATTCAATTCACACAACCACTCATCCACTCAATCAAAATTAAAAAAAACATGAAACGATACCTGAACATACTTCTCCTACTGCTGCTCCTAGCCTTCAGCGCCTGCTCCGAACAAGCGCACGAGCATGGCGAAGCCGCGGCGGAGACGACTTATACTTGCCCCATGCACCCGCAGATTGTGCAGAGTGCGCCTGGCACCTGCCCGATCTGCCACATGGATTTAGTGCCTGTTTCACAAAGCGGTGCTAACAAAGGAGAACTGATGCTAAGTGAAAGTCAAATCGCGCTTGGCAACATCAAAACAACAAGAGTGAAGTATGGCGATGTGGGCAGCAATACCATACTTACCGGTAAGCTGGTGCTCGACGAGACACAGACAGATGTGGTGAGCAGTCGGGTACAAGGCCGCATTGAGCGCTTATACTATAAAGAAACCGGACAAGCTGTACAGAAAGGACAGCCACTATATGAAGTATATTCTGAGGAACTGCTGACACTGCAGCGTGAGTACTTGCTCGCTCTAAGGCAGTACCAGGAGTTAGGGAAAGAAAACCCACGCTTCGGCTCTTTTCTGGAGGCAGCCAAAAGCAAACTGCTGCTTTACGGCCTTACCGAAAGCCAGATTAGAAATTTGGGTAAGGCAGAAAATTTAAATGCCCGTGTTACCTTTGTGGCACCTTCATCAGGCGTGATTACAGATGTGGCCGCTGCCGAAGGGCAGTATGTGACAGAAGGCGCTGTATTGTACAGGCTTGGAAAACTAGGCAGGATTTGGGTGGAGGCTGAACTGTATGCACAGGAGTTAGCCAACGTACAGGCTGGTGACGAAGTAAAGGTGTCGGTGCAGGGTTTTGCTGAAGAGGCAGTTACGGCTAAGGTTACGTTTATCAGTCCTGAATATAGGCAGGGTAGCCAGGTAGCCATACTTCGCGCCGAGCTCCCGAACAAGGAGGAGCAGTATTTGCCCGGTATGCAGGCGAACGTGACCCTGCCCGGCAAGAATGGTTCATCGCTGACAGTACCTACAGATGCCGTAATTCGCGATGAAGGTGGTAGCCATGTGTGGGTACAAACAGGTAAAAGTACATTCCAGGCACAGATGGTCACGCTCGGCGAGGCCAGCGCTGATAACGTAGCTATACTTAGCGGTATCAAAGAACATGATAAAGTAGTTACCTCAGGAGCCTATCTTTTGTACAGTGAGTATGTTTTAAAAAAAGGTGCTGACCCTATGGCCGGACATAACCATTAATCTTAAACGCCTGAACTCAAACTTAACGGATACCAAAATCTTATATTCAAGCAATCAACCAAGTATAATTTCATTCAATCACTAAATAATCAACCATTCAAATCTTATAGTATGAAAAAGACATTTTTTGTAGCAGCTATGTTTGCAGCTTTCGCTTTCACATCCTGCTCATCAGAGAACAGTGCCGAAAATGCTGAAGCTACTACTGGACAGCATGGAGAAGCCACTGAAACCGGAGCTATGGCAACTAGCGTGGTAGTAGAAACGCCCAACTTTACCTCTGTAGCAGCACCTATGCAGTCACAAATAGATCAGTTGGTAAGTAATTACATGACTTTAAAAGATGCCCTTGTAGCATCTGATACAGAAGCAACTAAAGCAGCAGCTAATGAGGTGCTAACTATTGCCAGAGCCATGCCAGTAGCTACACTTACGACCGATGAAAAAGCTTATGCTGAAGAAAAGACTTCAGAAGTGATCAGTAGTGCAGAGAAAATTGCCGCCGCATCTAACCTGGAGGCACAGCGTGAGCATCTGGAGCTACTTTCAGAGTCTGTTTTCTCTATGGCCAAGGCTTTCAACACAGCAGATCAAACACTTTACTACCAGCACTGCCCAATGGCCCTGAACGACAAAGGCGCTTACTGGCTAAGCTCAAACGAACAAATCCAGAACCCATACTTTGGCGATAAAATGCTGAGATGCGGTAGCACTGAAGAAGTATACAAGCAGTAGGTAGCTGTAGGCAAAGTGTAACATACGCTTTGCCTCAGCCTATTTATCCTGTTCGGCTATAAGCTGTATAAAACAGCATTCCCGAACAGGATAAGCTAAAATTAAAAAGGCCGATGCAAATATTGCATCGGCCTTTTACTTTTAAACACTATTGCTGTTACTCATGCGGTTTGGCTTCTGATATATTTTCAGAACGCGGATGTTGAAGCAGCACAATTGACCGTGCTCCCACTTCTAAAGTTTCACTTGCACGATACTTCTTGTTGTCCTCATCAAACCCTCCTTCTGCCGTATCAAGCACCTTTACCCATTCGTTGCCATACTTTTTAGGTGGTAGTTTATAGGTAAGCGCCTCATAATGTGCGTTAAAAATCACATAGAAGCTGTCATCCACTATCTGCTCACCTTTCGGCCCTTTGGAGTGCAGCCCCATACCGTTCAAATATACAGCAAGAGACTTGGCAAAGTCATGATTCCAGTTTTCATCTGGCATCTCCTTGCCCTCCGGCAGGAACCAGGCAATGTCTTTCAGCTTCTCGCCTTTGATTGGCTGCCCCTGGAACCAGCGGCGACGTGTAAATACAGGATGCTCTCTGCTAAACCGAATCACGCGCTTGGTAAACTCTAGCAGGTCCTTATCTGCATCTTCCCAATGAAGCCACGAGATCTCATTATCCTGGCAGTAGGCGTTGTTGTTACCACCTTGCGTGCGGCTTATTTCATCACCGGCCACCAACATCGGCACCCCCTGCGATAAAAACAGCGTAGCCAGCATGTTGCGCTTCTGCTTTTGCCTTAGCTCCAGCACTTCCGCGTTATCGGTTTCGCCTTCCTCACCACAGTTCCAGGAGCGGTTGTGGCTCTCGCCATCGTTGTTATCCTCTCCGTTCGCCTCGTTATGCTTTTCGTTGTAAGACACCAGGTCGTTCAATGTAAAGCCATCGTGGGCAGTGATAAAGTTTATACTTGCGTTAGGGCTACGGTAATCATCTTTGTATAAGTCGGAGCTTCCGGTAAAGCGCTCGGCAAATTCAGCCAGCATACTATCCGCGCCGCGCCAGTAGTCGCGGATACAGTCACGGTACTTGCCATTCCACTCGGCCCAGCCCGGAGGAAACTCCCCTACCTGGTAGCCGCCCTCACCAATATCCCAAGGTTCGGCAATAAGCTTCACCTGTGAGATAATCGGATCCTGATGGATGATGTCGAAGAAGCCGCTTAGTTTATTCACTTCATGCAACTCACGGGCAAGCGTAGAAGCCAAATCGAATCGGAAGCCGTCTACGTGCATTTCTGTAATCCAGTAACGTAGACTGTCCATGATCAGGCGCAACACGTTGGGCAGGTTAGCATTCAGCGTGTTGCCGGTGCCGGTATAGTCCATGTAGTAGCGCTTGTCTTCTTCCGTTACGCGGTAATAGGCTGCATTATCAATACCTTTAAACGACAGCGTTGGTCCCATCTGGTTACCCTCTGCTGTGTGGTTATACACCACATCCAGTATTACCTCAATGCCTGCTTTGTGCAGCGCCTTCACCATCTCCTTAAACTCTATTACCTGTTCGCCCAGGGTACCGCTGCTGGAGTAACGTACATCCGGCGCAAAGAAACCAATGGTGTTATAGCCCCAATAGTTGTTAAGGCCTTTGTCCATTAGAATACGGTCGTTGATGAACTGGTGAATCGGCATCAGCTCTATAGCCGTGATCCCGAGCTCCTGCAAATACTTGACAGTAACCGGATGCCCTAAAGCTGCATAGGTACCTTTTATTTCCTCTGGAATATCAGGGTGCAACTTAGTGAAGCCTTTTACATGCGTTTCGTAGATGATACTTTTGTGGTAAGGTATATTTGGATTTTTATCTCCTTCCCAATCAAAGGAAGGATCAATTACCACAGATTTAGGAATATAAGGTGCACTGTCTGACTCACTAAAGCTTAGATCCTGGTCTTTATGGCCCATTTCATAGCCAAAGAGTGAGTCATGCCACTCTATGGTGCCCGAAATAGCTTTTGCGTAAGGGTCTAGCAGTAATTTATTTGGATTAAAGCGGTGCCCTTCATGCGGCTCGAAAGGCCCGTGCACCCGGTAGCCATATAACTGCCCCGGTTTTATAGCAGGCAGGTATGCATGCCACACGTGGTGCGTTCGCTCTGTCATTTTAATTTTAGCCGTTTCTTTGCTGGCATCTTCGGTATCGAACAGGCAAAGCTCTACGGCAGTAGCATTCTCTGAAAAAAGTGCAAAATTCACTCCTTCACCATCCCAAGTAGCTCCCAGCGGGTAAGGTTGCCCGGGATAACTCTTTATACTCATATTCTCTTGATTTTATATTAAATACTGCTAATATTCTAAGAAGCACATGTTTGCCTTTTTAGCTATTTCTGATACTGGTTTTGCCAGGCTTCTGTAATTAATACAAACATATACTTCAACTTCACCTAAATAGTTAGCGCTTCCACTACTTCCTTTGCATGGGCAGGTAAGAATTAAATTTAAGTTGACAAGCAACTACTTTTCTTGCTCCTGCATCTATTAGATACAAATGCAAAACCTTCAGATACTTTATTGAAGCACAGCCGGGCAGTTGGCAGATATTTTCCAGGTGTTCGTCTAAAACATCAGACAAAACAGCAACAGTACCTTGCTATACATAGTACCTTATACTAAGTTTGCATGAATAAAATCACTCATCATCATCAACCCAATCAAAATAAAATTATGAAAAAGATGTACCTACTACTTATGCTGTTCTTTCTCTGTTGTAGCTCCATGTCTTTTGCCCAGCAAGAAGGTACCCTGAGCGGTACAGTGGCAGAAGAAAACGGACAAGCTGTTGGTTTTGCTAACGTGGCCGTGCTGGAAGCTACAACAGAGAAGATTGTTACTGGAGCAATTGCTGATATGGATGGCCGCTTTCAGATAAAGACACCAGCTAAAGGCAAGTATAAACTGAAGCTCACAAACCTCGGTTACCAGGAAATACAGACATCTGTTTTTGAAGTGTCTTCTACAGCTTTTAACAAAGACTTTGGCAAGCTGCAGATGAAGGCAGATGTAAAGACACTAAAAGAGGTGCAGGTACAGGCCATGCGTCCCACTATCACCACTACGCCAGATAAAATGGTGGTAAGTGTGGACGGCACTGCCATGGCTGCAGGCAACACAGCTTACGAAGTACTCGCCAAATCTCCGGGAATATGGATAGACCAGGAGGGCAATATACAGCTAAACGGCAAAGCAGGCGTACAGGTAATGCTAAACGGCAAGCGCTCTTACTTATCGGGTAAAGAGCTGCAGAACCTGCTGCAAAGTATGGCTGCTGAAAATATTAAAGACTTGGAAATCATCACCAACCCTTCTGCCCGCTACGATGCAGAAGGTGCATCCGGTATCATCAACATCAACCTGAAGAAAAACCAACTGACGGGCATGAGCGGCAGCGTGTATGGCGGCTATCAGTACAACAAGCTTAACACCTATACTTCTGGAGCTGAGCTAAGCTATAAGAGCGGCAAATGGAACTCTTACGGCAGCGTAGACCTCTCGCGGCGTATGCGCTACCGCGACATGGATATGTACAGGAGGTATGCGAATGAAGAAGGAGGCAAGAGTGTCTTAAACCAGGAAGGTTATGAGGAATCGGAGCGGCTGCAGCCATCCCTGCGTGTAGGTACCGACTATGACCTGAACGAGCTCCACAGTATTGGGGCAACTGCTAACCTCATATTTAATAATAACAGCACCTCTTTCCATACAAGATCTCTGGTTCTGAACGAGGTAACAAATAATAGGCAGGCGATTGATGCCCTAAACACATCTGACGGCAGCTATGGCAACGGTACCTTTAACCTGCACTACCTGGGCAAGCTGGATACCACAGGCACAACCCTATCTGCCGACCTGGATTATGTGCGCATTAACAGCAACGATGATTTTAAGTTTCGGAACCTCTACAGCAACCCCACCAACAGCGCACCAGACAGGCTTGAGCTGCTCCTGAGCGAGAACCCGACTAACTATGAGATATTTTCGGGTAAAGTAGACTTTACCATGCCTTTAGCTAAAAACACAAAAATGGAAGTAGGTGCTAAGGCCAGCCATGTGGTATCAGACAACGAACTGGAGTTTTACCAAACCTTAGATAACAGGAAGATATTGGACAAGAGCCGCAGTAATCATTTTATCTATACAGAGAATATTTATGCGGCCTATGTAAACGTATCATCCAGCCTGGGCAAAAACTGGACGTTCCAAGGTGGTTTACGGGCAGAGCAAACAGAATCTAAAGGAGAGTCTATTACCCTGAATAAGCCGAATAACCGCAGCTACCTCGACTTTTTCCCGAGTGTGTTTGTACAGCAGAAGGTAAGCGATAACTACCAGATTGGCTACAAGTATAGCCGCCGCATTAATCGCCCAGATTACGAGGCACTGAATCCTTTCATCTTTTACTTAGACCCTATCACGGTAGCACAGGGCAACCCGATCCTGAAGCCACAGTACACGAACTCTTTTGAGGTAACGCATACTTTAAACCAAACCTACAACCTGATTTTAGGATATGCCCTCACAAAAGACTACATAGCAGAAATACCTTATCAGAAGCCAGGCGACAGTATTTCCGTTTTTCAGCAGCAGAACGTGCGGGATTTAAAGAGCGCTAACGCGACGTTGGTAGCTCCCGTAAAATTTTCTAAGAAGTGGGAAGCAAACAACAACCTGATTCTGATGTATCAGGAATTTACTACACTGGTTGATGATAACCTGCAGGTAAACGACCAGGTAACCTTTATCGGGCAATCAAACCACAACCTGCTGCTGCCTTATGGCATGCGCCTGGAGCTAGGTGCCAATTACCAGGGTCCTGCTGTATATGGCCTTTATCAAGTAGATGACCAATGGTGGGTGGATGCCGGCTTGAAACGCAGCTTTATGGATGACAAGCTTACGCTGACGCTAAATGTTTCAGATATATTTAAGAGCCGCGTACTGATAGTAGACTCTCAGGTAAACGGAAACATCAACAAGATTGAGCAGTATCAGGGTGCGCAAGGCATACGCTTTAACCTGCGCTACCGCTTTAGCAAAGGCACAAAATTCGAATCTAAAAAACGTAACATAAACCTGGATGAGCTAAACAGAGCAGGCGGTAACTAGAGCATGTTTAAATTTGGTTTTTGCAAGCGAAAGCTGAATGGGAAGGGTTCTGGCAAGGCGATTTTAGGGCTTCATAGCAGCGCTGTGGGGCGAGAAAAGCGTGAAGCCAGGTTCCTTTACAGGCTTTTGCAGCGCAAAGAATGAATTTTATACATGCTCAAATCCGTCTATACTTTGTCCTTAAGCAAAAGAGGCAGCGGTAGATACCACTGCCTCTTTTGCTTGTAATAAGTTATACTTTATTTTTAATGATGATGGGAATAGGAGTTGTTTTTGGGCCGAATGATCAACCATAAAATCAAGCCAACCGGCCATGCCAGAAAGGCTACCACTATGGCAACCAGCCACCCTGGTTTGCCGCGCCGCTCAGCATCTTTATAGGCCCAAATGATACTCCAGACATAAATAATCAAGCCTACCAGGCCTAATACTAATCCTAATATTCCTAATCCTAAAATAGCTTCTCCCATAGTTATTCGTGTTTATTCGAGTGCGAAATTAAAATCACATTATTCTTTTTTTAACGCATAAAGACGCATTTAGTTGATTTTAAATGTGTTACACTTTAAATCACAACACTACAGTTCACTCCTGCTTCTGCCCTATTAATGACTACATGAAGTATGGCTAAAAGATCGTTGAAGTATAAAGTACCTTAAATTTCACTGCCAGTATCTGCCTGCTGTTGTCTCTTTATCATGTCCATCACCAGGCCAGACCATGTGAAATTTTGTGCCCCGTGGCCCGCGCCGGTAAAGGGGTCATAGTACTCCCGTAAGCCACTTTGGGTGATGAGCCGCTTTATACTTAGCAGTAGCTCCTGTGCCTCCTGAGTATACTCAATATCAAGCAGGTGGCCGTGCATAAACCAGTTAAACATTACCCACGTAGGGCCGCGCCAAATATATAAAGACTCATCAGGATTGAAGGCATACTCATCCACAGCCAACGATGGTATGGGATAAGGTACATGGAAGCCATTTTGCTGCTGCAGGTGCCGGTGCAGTACTCGCTTACAAATTGCATTAGGCACCTGCCGCAGTACCACCGGAAAGAAGATGGTGCCCGTCTTCACTTTTAATTTTCGGAAGTTGTGCCCAGCAAGGTCGTAAAAGGCCGCATCGGCTTCATCATACATATACTTAAGTATACTGTTGCCCGTTTTTTCAGCCTGCAACCGATAGATATCAGCATCTTGGTCGCCTGCCAGAGTACAGAGTTTAGCTAGAGCCTCCAGGTTTTGAACATAAAAGGTATTGAAGGCTGCATCTTTTACAATGAACTTGTTGCTGCGGTAAATTGCTGGCAGGTTGTAATTGCGGATGAAGTTGTGGGCATCTACCTGCAGCACTTTCCAGAAAAGCTGCGGCCCAGCCTGCCCTTTATTGTACTGCAGCACCGGGTCGTAACTTGCCTTCCAATCCAGGCCCGATTCATATGGAGAAATGATAGAAAGTAGCCCCTCCCCTTCAAAATCGCGGTTGAGCTGTAGCCAGTTGTAGTAGGCCTTTAACCGGGGCAGCATCTCGTTTAAGAATTGCTGATCTGGGGCGTGCTGGTAAATGCGCAGCACGGCCTGGGCAGCAAGTGGCGGCTGCACCAAAGCTGACATGTGCGGCTTGTAAATCTGGAGCACATCTTTAGGCCGAAGCTGAAAAATATCAGTAATGCGGGCGGGCCAACGACGCTTCCAGTAACTCATGTGTCCTACAAAGCCATCAGGTGCCTGCATCCGGAACAGGCTGCGCATGTGCTTCTTAGCCATATCTACTTCGTCCATTGCCAGCAGTATAAACACATGAAAACAAGTATCCCAGAAGTACTGGTAAGGGTAAGTGTCCGGAGATGGTTTGGTGTAATGGTAATGAAAGCTGCCTCGTTTTCCGCTGATCATGTTGCTGTACAACAAGTTGCGCACCCGAGCCTCTATCTCCTCGTCTGCCAGCATGTCCTGCTCATGTAACACCTCTTCTTTACTTGATGTACGCATCCCAGCCTGCATAATTTTGCGTTTTAGGCCCTACCGGAAGGGAAAGTGCCGCTACTGCCAAGCCTAAAATAACACCTGTTATACTTAAGCTTATAGGGCTGTTAGACAAAAACCAGGGAGCCACTGCGACAATCAACCCCAACAGTACATTAAAATAGCGTCCCCTGCGTAAAGGCTCACCCATACAAAAGACAGAAGTTACTACAATCAGCGAACCTGCCAGGTGGAAAATATCAGCCACTGTTTCTTTGATCTGTACTCCGAACACGCCTGGCGCAAACACAAGGGCTATACCCAACAGCGTAGCTACGGTCAGCGTCCAGGGGAAACTGATGCCCCAGATAGATGCACTGTATACTGGCCCCGGCTTCTGAGGGAATGCCATCACCTCAGGTGCTTCGTCTTTAGCATCGCTTTCTATGGTGCCGCCTTTCCAGAATACTTTCCAGAAACTCTCGCCCTGGTTCACCTTCTTCTTCATGAATTGCCCCATGGCAATTACCTCATCTACTTCCAGCGGAATCATAGGGATCATAATAGCGGCAGCTAACAAGCAGAACGTGCACCAGGCTCCTACTATAATTGGCTGACTTATGACTAAAAAGATGTGCACCATCCCCAGCGGTATCACCAGAATGCCAAAAATGGCTACCATCCAAGGCATAGTGCGCCAGCGGCTCGGCGCTCCCATCCAGCCCATCAGAAACTCAAAAGTATAAGCGATTGCACCCAGCCCCGCATCAGAAACAGGCAAGCTATGCGACATAGCCGAGTTGAGCACCTGCTCGCTCTGCTGCCCAAAGAAGGGATCCCAAACAGAATCGATATAGCCTAACTGGAAAGCTGCCAGATAACGTGAAACGAACCAGCCTATTAGACCTAACACCATCATAATCCAGCGCTGCGGCCAGCTAGAGGGGTTATAGCTCCAGCCGGGAGGGGTGTCGGGTCCCATTTTCATGTACGTGATTATGTTGGGCATGCCTGGTATAAGTATGGTCAGGGCGATGATAAGAGCGCCCACCATAGTGTCATTCAAATAAGCCACTGCGGTAGGAGACCAGAACAGCAGCGGAGCCATGGTAAGCCAAATACCGATAAAGCAGCATATCCAGATGCTGACAGGGCGGTTAGGTGCAAGGCCGCGCCAGCCAAAGAACATTAGTAAGGCACCGCTGATAATATCGCTCCACTTCATGAACTGGATGCGCTGCTCCATAGTCAGCCACACGCTCCTGCCGCCAGATGGCTGCACCGTACCGATGCCGTAGTCAAAGGTGAGCGGCGAGAGCAGCACCCAGGCTCCAAGTATAATAATCATCCAGTACACCCACAGCGTTTGCATGTGGTGCATGTGCAGCATTTGCTTGCGCATATCTTCTGACATACCCATGCCGCCTTTATCTTTTTCCTTGTCTTGCTTCTGCTGCCCGTCCTGGTTTTCGTGCTGCTTACCATGCTGGTGCATTTGCTTGTTGTGCTCTCTTATCTGCTTTTCTGCCATGGGGCGTGTTACGCCACGCATACCCATGCCACCTTGGTGGCTACCTGAGTCGTCATGCTTATTTTCTTCCATAGGTTTATTTTATTTTGAGGCGCATTAAAAGTATACGGAGCTATAAGGTGTGGGATTAAAAAGAGCAGAACAGGCTTAAAACTCAGGTTACTAACTAACAAGTCTAGTCGGCCAACGTATTCTATCAGAGCAAAGGCGCCCATTACTTAACTTAAGAGGAGGATAAATCATGTCTTTAAAAGATATCATCAACGGAATAAAGAAAGAGGTAAAGGTGGTGCAAGGCGAGGAGACGAAAGACAAGCTCTTTGAAAACCACAACACCTACCAAAGCGAAGCTGAAGCCATAGAAGCCTTTGATCGTGCTAAGAAAAAGCTGTTTGACGTGAACGCGTGGACCAATATAGGTGGGGTAAACTCTACCTTCCAGCTGTATAACAACCTTGGCCGCCGCACAACTGCTAAAATGCCTGAGATAGGCTATTACATCAACATCATACTTCCGGGTTCTGACATAGAGAACTGGGTAAAGGTAACAAATATTCGCACGGAGGATAACCTGGCTGAGTTTGTAGTACACCCCAGTGAAAAGCCTAAGGAACTAGGCGAGGGCGATGCGCCTATACAGCATTTTTTCATAAAGGAAGCTAGCAGCACGTTTAGGGTTACACGTGAAGGCACTACCCTTTCAGGCTATGAAATCGGCAAAAACGAAGGTATCAATAATCAAGGGGAAGATGCCGGAGATCGAGCTTTGCTGAACACCTTGGTAGCTGAGGGCGGCTGGGCTGGCTTTCAGGACATGCAATGGGATAACCTTACCAGTTACCTGGTACACATGGAAGAGGCTGAAGAGGCCTAAGGCGCTTAGCTAATTGCCTAATGGAAAGAGCACCTTTGTAGGGTGCTCTTTTTGTTTTTGCGCCATAAAGATTTACTATATT
>NZ_JBHTLD010000039.1:0-26526 GCF_042678745.1 Pontibacter rugosus
AACGGGCCGCCACCAGTGCCGTGGTGATCACCTCCGCATCGTTTAGTTTGCGTTTGGAGGCAGGTGCCTGACCTGCCACTTGTAGATAATCATCAATGAAACAGTAAATTGCTATGGTGAAGTCATTCATGGTAAGAAAGGAGTAGAGTTTGGTCTCTTTATCCTTTAACATACCTGGATGGCTTCATCGTTTATAATCGCAACTTGAGTTATATAATAGAACAAAATCCAGGAATTACCTAATTAACATGAACTGTGTAATAGCCAAGCTCTGGCGGCCATAATATTAGCAAAGTCAGCATGATAGGGCATACCTGATTTAACAATGGCAAAAGCCTGTTTCACTAGCTTGTTGCAGACCGCGCTCAGCGCCAGCTTACCGTTCTTTCCTGCTGGCCCAGTGCCGCTGCAGCCTCTCTGCGATAACCTCCGCATTCACTCCCACAAGGCTTCGAGGGGATAGCCTTAAGGGGAAAAGGCTCCACCGGCTTGTTCTGCGGGATTAAGCTGCACCTGGTCATAAACCAGCACAAGGGCAGCTGGCCCGCTTCCTCCTCACCCCAGCCAACGTGGCGGCAACAACTACCGGGTGCTGAGGCAACTATTCGATGGGCTGCAGGGAAAGCGCTACGGGGACACGGACTACCTCTCCTCCCTGTTCGAGGAGCTGTTGGAAGGGGGCTGCACTAGGTGGCTAAGGCAAGGAGGAACATGAAAGACATGCTCCTTATCCTCTCAGACATGCTCAACCTGATGAAGAGAGGAAGCATAGAGGCGACTAACGATATCCTCATGAGCGTCTGCGACATCGACCACATCCGCCACAGAAATCTGCTCAGCGCCCTTGTCAACATCTTCTCAGGCCTGATCGCCTTCACCCTTCTCGACCACAAAAACACACGATTTAACCCTGCCAGAACACTGGCTCATTCCCGAGTTCCCGTTGTAATAACGTAGTCACTTTTTAGCTATACCAGGAGCAGAGCATGGAACAAAGTGGAGGAGCGGTATTCCGGCAGTGCCCTGGGCAGATAGATAGGAAGCCTTTACCCACACTTTCCTAAAACGGCTTTTTTTCGCTGCGTTTTAGCGAGCTGAGCCACCTTTTGCGCATGGGTATAAAGGCTCTGCTGTGGAAACCGCGCTCCCCATTGAGTAGAAGAGGGGGTACAGGGACATGAAATAATACCCTCTGAAACTCCCACTTTATTTATGAAAATTTTGGTTAAGAGAAACCCGCCCCGCGTCTTGGGATCGAAGGGTCTGGTTTTGGTGCTTTGGCAGGAGCGGGAATTGCTTACATGTCTTCATATTACTTCGAATATCTATTTATTCGTTGCCCCTGGTTAGCGCTATCCCTAAAAAACGTTCTTCACACCTCCCCTTTAGGATGAATTTGGTACCTTTGCCGTTATTTAGAATTAATATGAATAAAAATAAGATTTGCCTTTTATTATTTTCACTATGGTCATTCAGCTGCTTTTCGCAAACCATAGAAAAAGATAAGGACTTAAGGACATTAGTTACACTCTTAGACTATATCTCAAAAGACTATCCGGCAGCGGTTGAGGATGGCAGAGTGATAAATGAGTCTGAATTTGCAGAAATGACCGATTTTGCCGAAAAAAGTATCGCACTGCAAAGGGAACTAACTCCCCTCATCAACAATGACAAGTTCAACGGCCTTACAGCCCCCCTGCAAGAACTGCATCAAGCTGTCTTAGACAAAAAGGACAAAGAAGCCATATCTGCCATTGCTTTGAGTTCCAAAAACAAAATTCTTGACCTGGGAATTTTGAAAATTACGCCTAGTCGCTATCCTTCTTTAAAAAGCGGTGCGGTTTTATATCAGGCAAACTGCACATCCTGCCACGGAGAGAAAGGCTTGGGTGACGGTGTTGCGGGCAAAGGTCTTGACCCTGCCCCGGCCAATTTCCACGAAGCAGAGTTGTCGCCACTTCAAGCGTACAATGTCATCAAATTAGGAATCGAAGGCACAGGAATGGCTTCCTATGACCATCTTTCAGAAGATGAAATATGGAATTTGTCCTTCTATGTTTTATCTCTGAAACACGACAAGGACAACTCAAAAGCAAAACTCCCGAGCAATTTACAGCTGGACAGCATCAGCAAATGGAACGATGAAGAATTGCAGAACTTTTTAGTTAAGTTTTCAAACAATACAACAGTTGGACAGGTCCGCCATTACGAACCTGAAAGGCCGAACCCTTTGGACGTAGCAATGGAGAACCTTAATATTTCTTATAGTGTTTTCCAGGAAGGCGATAACAAACAAGCGGAGAAACATGCTTTGACTTCTTACCTCGAGGGCATCGAACTTGTCGAAAATATGCTGAATGCCTCCTCGCCTGCACTGGTAAGAGATATGGAGCGGGATATGATTGCTTACAGAAAAGCACTTCAAAACAACGACAAATCGAGTGTAGAAAGCTATTACAACAAACTGAGAGAAGAAATAAGTTCTGCCAAAAGCGTTTTGGCAGAAAGGGATTACTCCTTTGCATTCATTTATGGTTCGGCTTTATCTATTTTGATAAGAGAGGCGCTAGAGGCCCTGCTGATTATCTTGATTATTTTGAGTGTTTTAAGACCTTTGCAGGTTAGAAAAGCAGTTGTAGCCGTACACTCAGGCTGGGTTTCGGCTGTACTGATCGGGTTTGCAGGTTGGCTCTTTGTGGATAGGCTCATCAATTTGAGCGGAGCCTCAAGGGAACTGATGGAGGGCGCCGGTGCTATCCTGGCTGTCCTGGTGTTGCTCTATGCAGGTGTTTGGCTTCATTCTCATTCTGAAGTATCCAAGTGGACGGCCTTTATAAAAAATAAAATAAACCGGATATCTGAAACAGGAAACTGGGCCGGCTTGTTCGTCTTCTCCTTCATCGTGGTATTCAGGGAAGCGTTTGAAGTGGTTTTGTTTCTTTCATCGTTGAAGATGAACAACCCCGACGTGGCAGTCTCTGCCATCACATGGGCGCTGTTTACTTCGGTTGTGATAATGGCCATTATCGCTTTTGTTTTCTTGAAATACACAAAGAAATTGCCGCTCGGAAAAATCTTCAAAATGGCTTCTTACATGATAGCGGTGTTAGCGGTCGTTTTGGCCGGTAAGGGAGTGATGGCGTTTCAGGAGGCGGGCTATGTCCCCATCACACCTATTGACAGCCTACCCCGAATAGATCTGTTGGGTATATATCCGAATTTGCAATCTGTCTCGGCACAGGTTCTTGTGCTTGCCATTATTGTGTTTTTAAATTGGAGAAATCAAAAAGCGAAAGAGATCAGCCAGCACCAGAAAAGTACTGTAAAGAAGTTAAATGGATAAAATCAACAAATTTCAGACATTCGTCATTTTATTGGCAGTGGCTTTAGGGCTGTTATTGGGGCACTTAGAGTTTTTGTCGGGTATTGCCGCCGGGTTTATCGTCCCGCTACTGATGGTCATGCTCTACGGGCTTTTTCTGACTATGAATCTCAGCGAGCTTAAAAGCTCTTTTCTTAATGTAAGGTTCTCCCTGGCCAGTATTGCCATCAATTTTATCTGGACACCCCTTTTTGCGTATTTTTTGGGTTACCTGTTTCTAGGTAACGAACTTGCTATCTGGATGGGCTTTGTCATGCTGACGGTAACGCCGTGTACAGACTGGTACCTTGTCTTTACCGGTGCCGCGAAAGGAAATGTATCCTTATCTACCGCTATACTTCCTGTTAACCTGATACTGCAGGTAGTTTTACTGCCCGTATATTTGTTGCTCTTTTTTGGCAAATCCGGGGATGTAGAGCCAAGCTCCATTGTAGAGAGTATTCTGTTGGTGCTTTTGGTTCCGTTTGCTTTGGCTTTTATCACCAAAAAAATGGTGGGCAAAAGCAGTGCTTCAGGAGAGCGTTTTACCGTTTTTTTTGAAAAATCACAGGTGCTGTTTCTCGCACTGGCAGTTGTCGCCATGTTTGCTTCGGAAGGCAAAAACCTGATCGACAATCCGGCAGTCATCTACCAGCTGCTTATTCCGGTACTGGTGTTTTTCGCTGTCATGTTTTTAGTCGGGCAAATTGTAAGCAGGTCCCTAGGGTTCAGCTACGCAGACAGAGTAAGCCTTACATTGACCACCATGGCAAGAAATTCACCTATTGCATTAGCCATTGCCGTATCTGCTTTTTCGTCCGAACCAAGGATAGCCCTATCCCTGGTCATTGGGCCTTTGATTGAACTTCCAATTTTGGTTTTGACTTCGCAGATACTGTTGAAAACGCAGAAAAGCGTTGCATAAGGCCTGCGAGCTGAGCCACCCTTGCGTGTAGGATCCGCATTGTGTCACCTTGCCAAGCCCCCTGCTCTTGCGCTGCTGGCGTGGCTCTTCGGGCTTAACTACTCAAACGTACACTTTTACCTGCGGCCATTCATACAAGTGCACTTCCGGTCCGGTTAAATCAATTTTTGTGCGTTGTTCTATGCTGTACTGTTCTTACTCCATAGGTACCTTTTTCGACCACACGGACATGTAAATACTAGAAAGGGTGATTTTGGAGATGCCGGACGGTCTCGTCCTGGAATATAGATAGTACGAGCCCTATCAAATAAACATGACAACTGCGGCGCCTCAGCACCCTAATTATTCCTATCTTAGGTCTACAAGCACCTTACGTAATTGGAACTTGTAAAGTCCTTCCTGAAATCTGGATAGGAATGTATAGGTTTATGCGAGGCACGGGCATTTGGTAACTTAACTGGTGCTCTCGTCGGAGAATCCTGTACAGAAAATTTTAATCCTGAAATTTATTTCTGAAACTGTTTCAAAACAGGAAGAAACGCCATGGGAAGAGCACTGTCTCTTCAAATCGTTATCCTGTATATGCCCAGAGGGTAGCACGCATTTGCCAGCAGGTGAAGCGCTATCTCAAACACCACATTCGCCCCTGTTAGGTGCTATTCTTCCAAATAAACTGCAAGTAACGTAAACAAGGCAAAACCTCCTGCCAGCGCGAACGCCGCCCATTTAGATTCCGGCCTGTCATGAGCCTCTGTCAGCATCTCTTCAATAGAGACCGTCAGCAGGATGCCCGCCACAAAAGCCAAAAGACTCAACTTTACCACTTCCTTACTGTCTTTTACGCCCCAGAATCCCACAGTCGCCCCCAAGAAGATAGGAATGGCGAAAGAGGCAGAGAGCAGCAGGCGCGTGCCTCTCTTCACCCCCTTTGATTTGAAGGTGGCGATGGTGGCAAAGCCTTCCGGAATGTCTGCCGGGACCTGCCCAATGGCCAGCAGTAGTCCCAGGCTTGCGGCCACAGTCGAGCCCGTACCAATCATAATGCCGTCGCTGAACAGGTCAATGGCTACGCCGATATAGATGGCCCAGGCCGCACTCATGCCCTTTTTGCTTTCCCCGCCAAACCTGCTCTGCACATAACCTATGCCCTGGTCCAGAAAGACAAAAAATACGCTCCCCGCCACAAACGCCAGCACCGGAATAAAGGGTTGCTCTGCGGCCAGGGCTTGCGGCATCAGCTCCAAGCCGATTACGGACAGCACGATGCCTGCGGCTGTATGCAAGGCTAGGCTCAGGATTTTCTCCGACACTGTAAATATTTCCGCCAGTACGCCCCCGAAAAAGTTTCCGAGAGCAGGCATAGCTGCGTACAGTAGCACCTGTAGGTAGTCATTTATCGCAATATAGCAAAGGGGGTTAGCCTCTATACTGGATTTGTACTTTACGGGTTCACATTACAACTGGGGCCGCGTTCCTGTCAGGTAAAGGAGGAAGCACATGCTGCCTAAGATCCTGTGCCTGCTCAAGAGTGCATGGCTCTGTTGTCCACGGCCAAACTGGCTTCTTTCACAGACTCATAAAAAGTAGGGTGCGCGTGAGAGAGCCTGGCGATGTCCTCTGCCGCCGCCCTGAAGGCCATGGCCGTCACGGCCTCTCCAATGATGTCCCCTACGCGGGGACCTATCATATGAACCCCCAGCACTTCATCCGTATCCTTGTCAGCCAACACTTTTATAAGGCCCTCCAGGTCGTTGTTCATACGTGCCCTGGCGTTGGCGCGGAAGGGGAAGGAACCAGACTTATACGCCCTGCCTGCTGCCTTAAGTTCCTCTTCGGTGTAGCCCACGCTGGCCACCTCCGGCCAGGTGTAGACCACGTTCGGGATAAGCAGCGGATTAAGCTGCGGCTTCTGCCCGGCCAACAGCTCCGCCACAAAGACTCCCTCCTCTGAAGCCTTGTGGGCCAGCATAGGGCCTGGTATCACATCTCCGATAGCGTATACTCCCTTTGCGGTTGTCTCCAGGTTCCCGTCCACTACAATTCTTCCTTTGTCATCTAACGCTACCCCGGCTGCTTCCAGATTCAAGCCGCTGGTGTAAGGCTTTCTACCTACGGCTACCAGGCAAATGTCCCCCTCCAGTTCTAACTGGCCTCCTGCTGCGTTCTCGGCCTGCACCAACACCCTGTCCGCGTCTGCCATCACGGATTTGACCTTGTGCTGCAGGTGGAACTCGATGCCCGTTTTGGACAGTGCGCGCTGCAGCTCCTTTCCCATAGTCCGGTCCATGCTCGGGATGACGGCATCAGCAAACTCCACAACATCCACCTTTGACCCCAGCCTTGCGTAAACAGAACCGAGCTCTGCTCCGATGACGCCTGCCCCTATAATAATCAGGGACTTGGGTATCTCCTTTAAGGAAAGGGCCTCGGTGGAGGTAATCACCCGCTTCTTGTCTAGTTGGATGAACGGCAGGGAGGAAGGCTTAGAGCCGGTGGCAATGATTACTTTCGCCGTGTCCACTTCCACAGGTGCACCCTCCCCCTTTACCTGCAGCTTGCTGGGGTTTATGAAGCTGGCAACCCCCTGAATAACATCCACCTTGTTCTTTTTCATCAGGTAGGCTACTCCATCTACTGTCTTTTGCACCACGTCGGCCTTATGGGCAACCATCTCCCCGAAGTCCACCCGCAGGTTATCCAGCCCAATGCCGTGCATTCCAAACTTGTGCTTCGCATCATAGAAACGCTCCGAGCTATCCAGAAGTGCTTTGGAGGGTATACAGCCAACGTTAAGGCAGGTTCCACCAAGCGCGCTGTATTTCTCTATCAGGGCTGTCTTCATTCCCAGCTGGGCACAGCGGATAGCGGCCACATAACCCCCAGGGCCTGACCCGATCACCGTTACATCATATTTCATAGTTTATCGCTTTGTTGTTTCTGTCCTTTTGCTCTTTCCACTCCAGCGTAGGCTATTCTCTATGTCAGGACTTGGTCTAACTAAAACAGCATTCTGCCAAGTGCGCCACATGGTCGCCTCCCACACGGAGTCCCGGTTTACTGCTACTAAGAACATCATACCCTCCGTTGACACAAATAGTTTAACCGCAACCAAAATGATAGCTATGCCTTCGAATCCTGCAACCATTACCATTGCTCTACCGCCAAACCTTATTCACCAACCCAACTCCTGTGTTAAAAACATAAAAGGCGCACATATATGCTAGTAAATTATCACACAGCTTTTCAGGAAAGTTGGAAAGTGGAACAAACGTTGCAGTTCTGCTTGTTCTGTTATTAAAGAACCATTATGCAAAGAAAATATTTCATCCGATCCGTAAGTTTTATTTTAGCTGCCCTTGTTGTTTACTTTAGCATGGGCTTTATCCTCAAAGGCAGTGAGCCGACCTCAGTTAAGGCAGCATCTAAAGTGAGCAAGACCACAGGGTACGTTCCTGTTAATACTTACAAAGCAGATGCCTCCCCTTTACAGACTTTTGAGCAATATGTTGAGAGCAGTTACCAGGCAGCTGGTTTAGCACAATCGGGGCTTTCACTCGAAACATTTCGGGAAGCAGTAACGGGTTACCACAATATGATGTCCGCTAACCTTGTTTCACCAGACAAACCACTGATTACCATCATAGATTTTAACCAGTCAAGCAAGAACCGTCGCCTGTGGGTTATTGATCTGCAAGCGAATAAGGTAGTATACAATACCTGGGTGTCCCACGGCCAGGGCAGTGGTGGCGAATTCGCCACTACTTTCTCGAACACACCCGGTTCCTTCCAGAGCAGCCTCGGCTTTTATCTTACCCGAGGCACTTATGAAGGTAAGAATGGTAATTCTTTGAAATTAGAGGGGCTTGATGCGGGGTTCAACACCAACGCCCTGCAAAGATATATTGTCGTGCATGGGGCGGCTTATGCAAACGCCGACGGAATCAAGGTCAACGGCCGCCTGGGGCGTAGCCAGGGGTGCCCTGCTCTGCCATTGGATCTTGCTCAACCTATTATCAAGTCAATAAAAAATAAAACACCGCTTTACATTGATGGCCCCTCTACAACCTACTCTTCTTCCTATTTAGATGTAGAGCAGGCAGCTCTTTGCCTCAGCATGGACAAAAAAGGCGAAGGTCATCTTCAGGCATAACATAGGGCGCAGAGGTGTGAGTTATAGGCTACAGTAGTAGACTTTGTTCAGCCTAAATGTACTGCTACCCATTGGCTTACCCAGGCTATTTTTGGCAGGAAAGTTGCTTTAATTAGTGTAAGGAACGGACAATGCTAAAAGCTACGTTAGTACCACTTTAACTTCCTTATTCTTTGAAAGTTTGAACGTTTAAGACGGTTAACGTATCTGCCTTAAAAAACTTAATAATAAAACCCAGTAGGCTGTTAGCAAGCTTCAATTCCAGGAGCTTCTTTCGTCGCGAAGCATGGTTGTATTATTTACCGCATTTTAATTACCAAAAAATTATGAAAAGAATAATAAGCTTTATTTTTACTTTAGTTGTAGTGTTACTTTCAGCAATATCAGTACACGCGAAAGGAAATCACGGGCACCAGCCAGCCATTGAAAACCTGGAAGATAAATATAAGGAGATCGGGGCTACGGCTACCTATGTTGCCGCAAAGGGTGTGCCGGTAGCTCAGGAGTTGCGTTTCCTGGAGGAGGAGGAAGTGGAGCTGCCTGCAAACAGCAGCCTTCGGCAAATAGCGCTGGTTCGCCACGGGGAGCCTGCCTTGCTGAAAACAGGTAAATTTTCTTATAACCAGGCCAGGCAGTTCGTTCAGGACTATGACAGCGTGGGGATAGTGGTGCCGGATACTCCCTTTTTAAAAGTGGAGAACCCGGATGACATCGCTGTCTTCGCCAGCTCTATTAATCGCGCCAAGGCAACAGCACAATATATTTTCGGGGCAGACAGGGAAATGACTGTTTCTCCCGCCTTTCGGGAATTTGAAACTTCTATGGGCAAGCACAGCCCCAACATGAGCATGTCCATTAATTTTTGGACCACCACGGCCCGTATCAAATGGATGCTGGGCATCGACCGGCAAGGAGCCGAGAGTTTCGCTGATGCCCGAAAACGGGCACGGAAGGCTGCTCAAGTGTTAGCTAAGGCAACTGATGAGAAGCCGGAAGTTGTGCTGGTGGCCCATGGCCTGCTGAACCGTTACATTGAACAAAATTTGAAAGATATGGGATGGTATGTGGTGCAGGACGGAGGAAGCGGTTACTTGTCCACAACCATTTTAGCCAAGATAGAGCCGCAGGAAAAGGGTGTTGGAGGTGCCTCAATCGCAACCCGCTGAACAAAGGAAGCAGACAAGCATCTTCGCAAATAATTCGAGACAGAATAAGACTGGGGCTGGGGTACCGATTCTCTTCTCATTGATAACGACAAGTAAAACTTCTGCAACTAAGGCAAACCTAAGTGATGTTGAACCTCTTTAAAGCTTTCGAAGACTCATTTCAGCTCTGCTAATGCCCCTTTCAAGGGCCTCCTCTTTGGTGTTCCCATTGTTGTAAAATTCTTCCGCGTATTGTAAAGCTAATTTTTGGGTATTCTTGTCCAGCACGTTCAGTCTGCCCTTTTGCTCTTTGAAAAGATGATCCAGGTAGGCGGAAAAGTCTTGCAGATCAATGGTGACGTGCTCGGTATCCATATCTTTAAACACGTTATAAATTTCGCCTTTCAGGATGCTTTGCTCCGTAATACCCAGCTCCTTTGTCTTCACATGCACAGTCACCACTTTCTTTTCCTCTGTTAGTCCCCAAACATGGAAATGGTTCACGCGCTCCACTCCGTCTAGGCACAATATCTTTTGCTTCAGCAGGGGCACGTTTACCCCTTCCGGCACCCGCTGTAGAAATATTTTGACTACGTCTACGAGCTTAACAGAAATATAAATTAGCACAGCCAGGTTAATGACGATCGCCAAGATGGGGTCAAGTATGGGAATGTCCCAGAAGAACAGAATAATGCTGACTATGAATACTGCCAGCCACCCCACCGTGTCCTCCAGCAGGTGGATTGTCAGCACTTTTTTGTTGAGTGACCTGCCGGATTTTAATCTCCATGCGCCAATGCCGTTCATTACCATCCCCAGTACGGCTATCCCAATCATCCAGTTCACATCAGGCATCTGGGGGCTCATAATGCGTTTGATGCCCTCGTAAAAGATATAAATAGCTCCCAACATCAGCACAAGAGCGTTGATGAGGGCGCTCAGCAAAGAGAAGCGCTTATAGCCGTAGGTGTAGCGCTCGTTGTTCGACTCATTTTCTGACTTTCGCTCAAAGTACCACCCCAAGCCGAGTGCTATACTATCTGCAAAGTCATGCAGGGAGTCCGCGATGATGGCGATACTGCCGGAGATCAGACCACCGGCAAGCTCCAGCACCGTAAAGGAAAGATTCAGGAAGAAAGCTACTTTTGTGCTGTTGCTCTTTTTTTCTGCCATAGTTTAAAGGTTGATACTTGTTTACTTCATTTACATTACTGACAGCAACCTATACAGCTTTTAAGTTGCCTATGTTGAATTCAGCTTTATTGCGGTATTCAGGATACTGCCCCTGATTTTACCCTGACACATACTTTCAATAGGTTCTTCCAGTTGCAAAGTGCGGACAGTTAACTTATACTACCAGTTCTGTTGGTGAATTTTCAGAGTTGATAATAAGTTGTAGCAGGTGCAAACTTTGGTGGTTCGCACGCAACCATTTGCATCAGGTTTATCTCAATCGTGTTTGCCAACGCTGTAACAGGTGTGTCTGTAGGCATGTTCTCAAAAGGGTCCTGCATGAATATGGACGTTCTTTCTATAAGCAGAAATATTCCCGCAAAGAGGGTAGTAAGCATTACTTCCATCGCAATAGAATAGTCGCTAAGGCCAAGGGGCAGCAGCGTGGCAAAGATGTAGATCAGAAAATGCAGCAGCATACTATAATTTCCAGGGAAAACAGTGTTTTTGATACGCTCGCATTTCCCCATGGAGTCGCATAGACTTGCAATAGTGCTGTCAATCTGAATCTGCTGAAATGGGTTTAGCTGCCCATCCAGATAAAGCATTCTGACTTCCTCGGAATGCTTTAACAGGAGCGCATTTGGGATGTTAGTATGGTTTTCATAATCTTCAGCATACTGCTTTACCTTATCAGAGAACGGAAGCCTTCTCAGGCTTTCTCCTAAAGCATAGCACCAGGCTGCCTGTCGCTTCGCAAAGGAGATGACCGTACTGCCTTGGGGAGACACAAAAGTTTGCAGCTGCCTTATGAGTGTGCGGGAATCGTTGACAATGGCTCCCCACACAGTTCTTGCCTCCCACCACCGGTCGTACGATTGATTGATCCTGAATGCCAGTAACAGGGATAAAGCCGTACCCAGTAATGTCGGAATTGTCAACGGGAGGGTCATTCCCTCCAGATATGAATAGTGATCAATAATTCCTATTGCAAAAGAGTAAGCCACGATAGCCAATAACTCGTACTTCGTCTTGCTGAGCAGCAAGCCAACAGGTACTTTATTTGTTATTGACATTGCCTATTTTTTCTTGTACGCCAGCAGCCTTAGTGCATTGAACACCACCAACAAAGTAGAGCCCTCATGTATTAATACGGCTACGCCGATGTTGGCAAGCCCCAATATGGTGGAAGGGATCAGCACTGCAACGATACCCAGGCTTACCCAGAGATTCTGCTTGATGATGCTCCTGGACTTTCGGCTCAGCCCGATGGCAAAGGGCAGGTTCTCCAGCTTGTCGGACATCAGGGCAATGTCGGCCGTTTCCAGGGCCACGTCCGAACCCGCAGCTCCCATGGCTACGCCGACAGTGCTGTTGGCCATGGCCGGGGCATCATTTACCCCGTCCCCTACCATGGCCACCTTGCTTTCCTGTTGCCGCAGTTTCTTAATGGCCTCCACTTTCTCTTCGGGCAACAGGCTTCCCCATGCATCAGTGAGACCGATTTGTTTGGCCACCGCTTCCGCCACTTTCTGGTTGTCGCCCGTGAGCATGATCATCCGCTTGATACCTATCTTCTTCAGCTCTTCTAAGGTGGCTTTTGCCGCTGCACGCGGTGTGTCCATCAAGGCCAGTATACCAATGTAGCGGTCATTTTCGCGCACCAGCATGGTGGTGTTGCCTTCTGCCTCCAAAGTCTGTACTTTGTCTATCAGATCCTGTCCAGGCTTCACGGCATCCAGTTCTTCGAAGAGCTCCAGGTTACCAATATAAATCTTGTTCCCCTCAAGGGAGGCCTTGATGCCTTTCCCCAGTACAGCCTCCAGATCCTCCGCATTGGGAACAGGTATGTCTCTCAGCCTTTCCTCTCCGTCCCTAACGATAGCCTTCGCCAGCGGATGGTTACTCAGCGCCTCCACGGCGACGGCTTTTTTCAGGAGATCATGCTCCTGCATGTTATTGATTGGAATGACGTGCGTGAGCTTTGGTTTGCCTTCCGTCAGTGTGCCGGTTTTGTCGAAGGCCAGCGCGGTGAGCACACCCAAGTCTTCTAAAGGGCGGCCTCCTTTAATGAGCACACCACCGCGGGCGGCCCGCGCCACGCCGCTCAGTACAGCGCTTGGCGTGGAAATGGCCAGGGCACAGGGGCTGGCAGCCACCAACACGGCCATAGCCCTGTAAAAGCTTTCTCTGAACGGCTCGTCGACCACCAAAAAGGCAAAGTTCAGCAGCACCACCAGCAGGAGCACGGAGGGCACGAAGTACTTCTCAAATTTATCGGTAAAGCGCTGGGTGGGGGACTTTTGGGTTTGGGCCTCGTTCACCAGCTGCACCAGGCGCGATAAAGTGGAATCCTTTGCTTCTTTGAGCACTTTTATCTCCAAAGTATTATTTCCGTTGATAGTCCCGGAGAACACACGGCTTTCGGCCCTGATCTCGCTGTCCGGGCCAAAGTCCAGCTCCGGGTCTTCTACCGGTAGCTTGTCCACGGGCACACTCTCGCCCGTAATAGGCGCCTGGTTCACGCTGCTGCCCCCTTTGACCACGACACCGTCCGCCGAGATCTTGCTGTTAGGCTTCACCACGATCACATCGCCAAGGCGTAGGGTCTCGATGCCCACCTCTTCGGTTTTGCCATTCCGTTTGAGCAAGGCTGTTTTGGGCGCCAGTTCCGCCAGCGCTGCAATGGACTTGCGGGCTTTGTTCATGGCATAATGCTCCAGGGCGTGCCCCATGCTGAAGAGGAACAGCAGCAGCGCCCCCTCGGCCCATTCTCCCAGAATAGCGGCCCCGATAGCTGCCACCAGCATCAGGAAGTCTATCTCGAAGTTTTTTCTGCTTATTTCTTCAATTGCTTCTTTGGCGGTGAAAAAGCCCCCAAAAAAATAGGCCCCTACGTAGAGTGAGAGGCTTACCCAATCCGCTACACCCTCCACAAAGCTCAAGCCGAAGCCCATACCTAACAGCGCCCCACAGATGATGGAAAAGAACAGCTCGGTGTTCCTGCCAAAGATTCCCCCATGCTCGTGCGTGTGGTCGCTGTCTGGCTCCACTTTCTTTTTCAACCTTTCGTGCTCTGCTGCTTCTGCCCCCGCTACACGCTCCACGGTTTGGCTGGCATCGTCTTGTGTACTTACAGCAGTATTCGCTATACTGAGGCCTTCTCTCCTTAGCACCACGTTTATTTCAGCTTCATTGGTGCTGGACCTGTCAAACTCCAGCCGTACCATGCCTGAAGGGGCAACCGAAGCCTGGAGCACCCCCTCTGACAGCCGTAAAGCCTGCTCCAGGTGACGGGCGTGGCGCACATGGCGAATTCCGTCCACAGCGAGGAGACTATGCCCAACTTTTTCGGTCAGTGAAGCCCCCGTTTGCCTGGCCAGTGCCTCGATGCGGGCCATGGAGATCTCCTCCGGGTTGTAGTGAAAGCAGAGCTGCGGCACGCCGTCCTCCTGCCTGGTGGAGACATGCACGCTTTCTATGCCTTCCCGGCCCTGCAGCCGGTCCATTAGCTCACGCACACAGCGGTCTTTTTCATCCGGCACTTCAGGAAGAAGGAGGGGAATTTCTATTTTAAGCTTTTCCATTAGTCTTAGGTGTTGTGTATAGCCTACGTAAATACCTTTTTGTAGATTACTACCTGTAGGTAACCAGGTAGCACACCGATGGAGCTAAGAGCGCCCGCTCTTTTCCAGCCAGGATGTACGGTGCTTTAGGGTCCTTAAAGTTAGGGCCAGTACAGCCGCAAAGAAGAGAGCCCGCAGCTCCCATGGCTTAGGCCAAGCCGTCTTGTGATGAAATACTGCCGCCACATCTCCACGTAAGCAAAGCCAATCACGGTATTCAGCAACCCGGGGCAATCGCGCCTTAGACAGACTTGACAGAGAGGGGGATAAAGGTTGACCTGTAAAGCCGGAATGATGGTACGAGGGCGGGTGTCTTCTGCGCCCAGTTCAGGTAAGTTGCCCCGAACTTCCACTCCAGGAAGCGTTCTTCAGCAAACATGATACGTTCGTAACAGAGCCATATACGAGATGTAATTGTTGTGGATTATTTAAACTTCATCCGCTGTATCCGCACCGCGTTCAGTATAGCCAGTAAGGCTACCCCCACATCGGCGAACACCGCCTCCCACATGGTGGCCAGTCCGCCGGCTCCCAGGATCAGCACGATAGCCTTGACTCCGAAAGCCAGCGCTATGTTCTGCCAAACCACCTGCTTGGTTTTTTTGCCGATATTGATGGCCGTGGCAATCTTGGAAGGATGATCAGTTTGGATGACCACGTCAGCCGTCTCAATGGCCGCATCCGAGCCCAGCCCGCCCATGGCCATGCCCACGTCAGCCAGCGTGATCACCGGCGCATCGTTGATGCCGTCCCCCACAAAGGCAACTGTTCTGCCCTGTGCTTTCAACTCTTCCACTTTGCTCACCTTGTCCTGCGGCAGCAGCCCGCCGTGTGCCTCGTCCAGCTTCAGCTCGCCCGCCACTTTCTGCACAATCGAGTTCTTGTCGCCAGAGAGCATCACCAGCCTTTTCACCCCTAGCTCCCGCATCCTTCTTACAGCCAGCGGCGCATCCTCCTTAACTTTGTCGGCGATGGTGATATAGCCGACGTAAGCTCCGCCCACAGCCACTACCACGATCGTTTCCACGATCTCCTTCAGGCTCGGGTCAAAAGCAACATGAAACTTCTCCAGCAACCTGGTATTTCCCACCAGCAGCTCCTTTCCGTCTACCTTACCTTTCAGCCCATGCCCGGATATCTCCTCCACCTGCTCCACACGGTGCTGTTCATATGCCTGCCCTGCCTCGGCCATAATGGCCTGCGCGATTGGATGCGTGGACTTGCTCTCCAGGGCAGCCACGGCCGTCAGGAACCAGGATTTGTCATCCAAAACCGTCTCCACCTGCTGTACCTTAAACACCCCCTCTGTCAAAGTGCCGGTCTTGTCCATGACCACCGTATCTACCTGCGTCATCAGGTCCAGAAAGTTAGAGCCTTTAAACAGCAAACCGTTGCGCGAGGCTGCCCCAATGCCTCCAAAGTAGCCTAACGGGATAGAAATCACCAGTGCGCAGGGGCAGGAGATCACCAGGAAGATTAGGGCCCGGTACAGCCATTGGTTAAAGTCATAGGCTTCCACGAAAAAGTATGGGATGAGGACAAGGCCCACGGCCAGGAAGAACACGATGGGCGTGTAGACTTTGGCGAACCGGGTGATGAACTGCTGCGTTTTGGCCTTGCGGCTGCCAGCCTCCTCCACCAGTTTCAGGATCTTTGACAGGGCACTGTTCTCGTAGGCAGAAGTTACCCGAAGCTCTATCACCCGGTCTAGGTTGATCATACCGGCCAACACCGTCTCCCCCTTTGCTTTCGTGTCAGGCTTCGACTCGCCGGTGAGGGCAGCGGTGTTGAAGGAGGAGCGTTCGGAGAGCAGCTCCCCGTCAAGGGCCACTTTCTCGCCGGCCTTTACCTGCACCACGTCGCCCACCTGCACTTCTTTTGCCTTCACGTTAATTATCCCCTTCTCAGTCACCAGCCCTACTTCATCAGGCCGGTTGTCGATCAGCGCCTTGATGGAGCGGCGGGAGCGCAGCACGGCCGCCTCCTGGAAGTGCTCTCCAATCACGTAGAAGAGCATCACGGCCACGCCCTCAGCATATTCCCCAATGTAAAAAGCCCCCAGGGTGGCCATGCTCATCAAGAAGAACTCGTTGAAGAAACTGCTCCGAAGGCTCTTGATGGCGTGCCACACCACGCGCCAGCCCACCAGCACATAGGCAGTAGCATAAACTACGAATCGCAGATAACCCGTAAACCAGGGCATATCGAGGTTGTCCAGCAGGATGCCGCCCAATAGCAGGATAAGGCTAAGCGCTGTGGGAATGTAGGATGATTGGGCTTCTGCTGCTGCGTCTTCGTGTTCTTCGGCTCCTTTAACTTTTGTCTTTCCGTCCACGGAGCAGCACTCGGCCCCCACATTCGGGCCGGGAGCTTCCGCTGTTCTCGGGGAGGTGATTTCCAGCGGCTTGAAATCCGTCTCTATCGCTTTATTCTGGCTGTCCTCACTGTTCATAATTCTTCTGTTTAAGATGCTATGTTTTGCGTAACACTATACTTTGAGAGGGCTTCCTAGCTCATCCTTTCAATATACTCCAGGACCTCGGTTACCTCTAGTTCACGGGTGCACCCGCCCTCCCGGATATAAAAGTGCGCATGTTCACCAACGTGCACGTAGACAGGCGAGAAGGCGCGTTTTACCTGTATACGGCAAATGTCTTTGCCCTCCATTGCATGGAAGCTTACCTTTAATCGTGCACAGCAGCTAGGGTCTAGTATGGTTCCCACTACCTGCAGGAGGTGTTGATGAAAATCCTCCCGGCCTGGCTTCCCCAAAACCTTATAATCTTCTTCCAGTCCGGTACAGCTGCCGTCCTTGTCCACGCCGATAAAGAGATACCCCCCTTGCGTGTTCATCAAGCCTGCCATTGTGCTGGCTACTGCTAGTTCTGGGCTGGATCCGAGCTTTGGCTGCCTAGGAGCTCCCAGCAGCCTTGGCACTAAGGCAACAGCCTGGTTTTCTCCTTCCCTGAAGAGGCCCTTCATATGCCTTATAACCCGGAGTTCCCTTAGTGCCAAGAGCTTTTTGTTACCAGCTATTACCCGCAGTATGAAGACTGCTATAAGCAGCCCAATCAGCAGCCAGAGTATGTATCGCTCTAACTCTTGAAAAGAGAAGTTGCCTTGAAGTATCAGGGCAACTTCTCCCAGCCAGGATTTCTCCTTATGTGACGCCTCTATACTGCCTACAGAAAGCAGGATCGGGTGTATGGATGCCATAGCAATTGCCATCCATGCCGTTATCCAAAGTATTTTTGACTTTATACTCATTCCTCCACATACTACATGGTGAAGAAGCTCTCTCTACAAGCTCATTCGGTTACCTACGTGGGATAGGAACGGCTTATTCACGACCATGGAAGGAGCCCTTGCGGCTAATTCTCCACCATGCTCGCTTCCTGAAAGTGAAAACGGCACGGAAACGGAGCGCTTAGCCCCCTTTGCTTGCCTACTATAGGTTTAATGATGTCCGCCTTCTTCCTCTGAATTTCGCATCTTCGATAGCAGCGAATAGGCTCCCTTGGTGACGAAATTTGCTGAGGCAGTATCCACACCGGCAGGAAGCGCCACCTGCACAAAACCGCTCTCTGCGACACCTTTTTCTACTGGTACCATCCTGAATCGCTTCATGACTGCCCCACCTTCTTTCTCTTCTCCTGTGAAGAGGAAGATATAGTCATTCCCGGCATCCTGAACTACAGCTGCCTCCGGTAAGGCTAACACCTGCTGCCCGTTCAGTTCGACATTGGCCTTCACAAACATTCCCGGAGTCAACTCCTTGTCCTGCTCTTTCATCTGAGCCAGTACCTGAATCGTACGCTCCGGGCTTATCTCTTTGCCAATCAGGCGAATGGTAGCCACACGCTGCGCTTCCTGCTCATTTGGCAATGCGTACCGGACAGGCTGCCCAACTTTTAATGCAGCTACATCTTTTTCAAATACAGTAAGCTCCACAAGCATTTTATCTGTATCCGCTATCCGAAACAACACGTCCGTGGGGGCGACGTACTGCCCGACACTTGCGTTTATGAAAGTGACATACCCATCAATGGGGGCGTATATGGGGAGTATACGGCTAATACCGCCTGCTCTTAGGGAACTTGGATTGACTCCGATAATCCTTAGTTTTTCCTCCAATGCCTGCACACGTGCCTGCAGGCCGCTGTATTCGGCTGTTGTCTGCTGGAAGGTCTTGGCGGCCGTTACTTGCTCTTTCGCCAGTTCCTTCTGCCTTTGGTATTCCTGCTCCATGAAGCCTAACCTGCTTTTTGCCTCCAGGTAATCCTGTTGCAGGGTTACAAAATCAGGGTTTTCAATCCTGGCGATCAGCTGCCCTTTCTTCACGCGCTCCCCTTCCAGCAGGCTGGTCCCCTTGACGAACCCCCCCATAGGAGCGCTCACCGAGGCCGTACTCTGAGGGGGTACTTCCAATTGCCCCGTCACAGCGAGGCCTCTGCTGAGGTTGCGCATTTCCGGCTTGCCCAGCGCAATGCCTGCCACCCGGTACTGCTCCGCGGTCAACTCCGCCACGTTGGGGTTTTCCTCTTCACCATGGCCAGCTTCCTGCTCCTGGTCTTCTTCCTGGGCAGGGGCAGTTTCCTCATTGCACGAGGAGAAAAACAGTAAGCCTGTGATAAAAAATACATGTATGTTCAAAATCCTTTTCATGTTGGACAAATTCAGCTTTAAAGTTTTATTATTGGTTTTCTAGCAGGAAGTTCAGCTCGATGACGGCCTTGTCGTACAGGTAGAGGGCATCCAGGTAATTGGTCCTGATAGCCAATGCCCTGTTCAGGCTAAGAATGTAGTCCTGGTAGTTAATCTCCCCTGCGCGATAGGCTTTAGTAGCCTGGTTGATGATCAGCTCTGCCTGTGGCAGTGCTGTCTGCCCGTAATAATCCAGGCTGCCCTGCAGCTTCAGCGCCTGTTGAAGCGCGGCCGCTACATCAGCCCGCAACTCGTTGCGCGTGTCCTGTAGGTTCATCCTGGCTGCGTCTGCCTGTATCCTAGCCGCCTCTATACGGCTCTTCTGCGGCTTTGGCCAAAGCGGGATGGCCACGCCGACGGACACTTCCTGGGCCGGCTCGAACTCCTCTACCCCCCTTTCCCCATGGTTCCCGGCAATGTTCCGGTTCGTGTAGCCCAACTGAAGGTCCGGCAGGAGCCTTGCCCGCTCCAATTTGGTTTCCGCCTGCCGCACCTCGACCTGTTGGCGGGCCAGGCGGAGCCGCGGATTCTGCTCCAGCATTTCCTCGGTGACGCTCGGCAGAGGCAAGCGGTTCAGGGCCGTGTCTGCCGTGGCAACCAGCGTGTCGGTTGCCAGCAATGCCTGCAGGCGCTCCTGGAACACGGCTCTGTCGGCCTCCGCCTGAAAGACGCTGTTGCGCACCTCCGACAGCTGCGTCTCGGCCGTCACCTGCTCCAGCAGATTGGTCTCGCCGGTCCGGAGCCTGACCTGGGCGGCCCGGAGGAAAGCCGTGTACAGGCTATCCTGATAGGTGAGCAGGTCAAGTCGAGAGCGCGCGTAGACCTGCCCATAGTAGTTGAGCCTCACGTCGCGTACGACTTCCCGCTGGCGCTGGGTCAGGCCGATCCTGCTTGCCTGGGTGAGCTCCTCGGCCAGCTTTGCCTGCTTGGCATAAACCGTCGGGAAGGCAAATGTCTGCGACACCGAAGCCTCGCTGTCATACTCCCCAGTCTTCAGCTTACCCGTAGAGTACTGCAGCTGCGTCCTGTTGATGTCCCAGGATGCCCCTTTGAGCGACTGGCTCCTTTTGACGCCAAGCCTGGCGGCCTCTACGGAGGGGTTCCGTTTAATTGCCTTGGCAACGGCCTCCTCCAGCGTGTACACTTCAACTGGCTGCTGCTGGGATACTGACTGCTGCTGGGCCTGTGCCTGCGGCGCCTTGCCCATAAGCAGGGCAACCGTGGCTATAACCGTCACTATAGTAGTCACTGGGAATCCGCTTCCGCTCGCTTTGCGTTGATTTCTGCGGGAGAAGTAACCCTCGATAAGAATGTAGAGCACGGGCAGCACCACCAGCGTCAGCATCGTGGAGGTGATAAGCCCTCCGATCACTACCGTGGCCAGTGGTTTCTGCACCTCTGCCCCGGCTGTGTTGGAGAGCGCCATCGGCAGAAAGCCCAGGGAGGCCACTGCGGCCGTCATCAGCACGGGGCGAAGTCGCACGGAGGTGCCGTTAAGCACCACATCCCGCAGGCTCAGGCTATTGTGCTCCTTGCGCTGCCTGTTGAATTCAGCGATGAGCACAATGCCGTTGAGCACCGCCACACCGAATAGGGCAATGAAGCCCACACCGGCCGATATGCTAAAGGGCATATCCCGCAGCCACAGAGCCAGCACGCCCCCGATGGCCGAAAGCGGAATAGCCGTGAAGATGAGCAGCGAGTGGCGCACGGAGCCAAACGTGAAGAAAAGCAGCAGGAAAATCAACGCCAAGGCAGCCGGAACAGCCACCGAGAGCCGCTTATTGGCTTCCTGCAGGTTCTCAAACTGCCCCCCATAGGTCACAAAGTAGCCCGTGGGAAGCTGCACCTGCTGATCTATTTTCTGCTGCACCTCCTCTACCACGCTGGCAACATCCCGCCCCCTCACATTGAAGCCCACGATGATGCGCCGCTTGGCGTCCTCGCGCTGTATCTGGTTAGGTCCCTGCCGAAACGCAATGTCTGCAACTTGCTCCAGGGGCACCTGTGCGCCACTCGGTGCCGTCACGAAGAGCTGCCGCACGTCAGCGATGTCCTGCCGCTCCTCCTGCGTGAGCCGCACGACCAGGTCAAAGCGGCGGTCGCCCTCGTATACCATCCCCGCGCTTTGGCCGGCGAAGGCCGCGTTGATGGCCTGGTTCACCGTCTCCACGTCCAAGCCGAACCTGGCGACCTGGTCCCGGTTGATGTCCACCACGATCTGCGGCAGGCCGGAGACTTGCTCCAGGTACAGGTCCTCAGCCCCCTGCACGGTGGACACGATGCCGCCAACTTCTTGGGACAGCCTGGTCAGTTCCTGCAGATCCTCTCCGAAGATTTTGATGCCCACGTCCTGGCGCACCCCGGAGATCAGCTCGTTGGAGCGCAGCTGAATGGGCTGCGAGACGCCGAACGTGACGCCGGGGATGGCCTCCAGCGCCTCGGTCATTTTGTTGGCCAGCTCCTCCCGTGTCTCAGCACTGGTCCATTCCTCCTTATCTTTTAAGGTAATGGTCACGTCGGCGGACTCCATCGGCATGGGGTCTGTCGGTATCTCTGCCGCACCAATTTTACTGATCACATCTTTTACCTCTGGAAACTGCTCTTTCAGGATACGGGAAGCCAGGGTTACTTTTTCAATGGTCTCTGACAAAGAGCTCCCGGTCAGCAGCCTGGTCTCCAGGGCGAAATCGCCCTCCTCCAGGGTTGGGATAAACTCGCTGCCCATGCGGGAAAAAAGCACCAGGCTCAGGGCAAACAAGGCGAACGCAGAAACAAGCACCAGCGCCTTAAACCTCAGGGCACCCCTGATTACGGGGCGATACAGCCGCTGGAAGAAGTCCATCATACGGTCAGAGATAGTGCGCTTATGCGTAATGTTCTTGCTCAGCAGCAGCGCCGACATCATCGGCACGTAGGTAAGCGAGAGGATGAAGGCCCCGAGTATGGCAAAGGAGACCGTCAGGGCCATGGGCCTAAACATCTTGCCCTCTATCCCTACCAGCGCAAGGATCGGCAGGTACACGATCAAAATGATGATCTCGCCAAAAGCAGCGGCCGAGCGGATCTTCCGCGCCGAATCGTACACCTCTTCATCCATTTGCGCCTGCGTCAGCCTGCCTTTGCCGCGCAGTCCCAAATGATGCATCGTGGCCTCTACAATGATGACAGCCCCGTCTACAATCAACCCGAAATCAATGGCCCCCAGGCTCATCAGGTTACCCGTAACGCCGAACAGGTTCATCATGATGATGGCAAAGAGCATGGCCAGCGGAATGACAGAGGCCACCACCAACCCTGCGCGGAAGTTTCCCAGGAAGAGCACCAGCACGAAAATCACGATTAACGCCCCTTCAATCAGGTTTTTCTCTACGGTACCGATGGCACGCCCAATCAGCTCGCTTCGGTCCAGGAATGCCTGGATCTCCACGCCCTCTGGTAACGATTTTTTTATCTGTTCGAGCCGCTCTTTGACCCGGTCCACCACCTGGTTGGTGTTCTCGCCCTTGAGTAGCATCACAATGCCGCCCACCGCTTCCCCTGTGGCGTCCGTCAGGGCGCCGTAGCGGTTAGCGCTGCCGAAGCGTACCTGGGCAATGTCAGAGATAAGCACAGGGGTTCCGTTGGCAGTGTTAGTGACCACGACCTTCTCGATCTCATCCAGGCTGCTGATAAGCCCCTCGCTGCGGATAAAGTAGGCGTTGGGTTTTTTGTCGATGTAGGCCCCACCCGTGTTCTGGTTGTTGCGCTCCATCGCAGCCAATATGTCGCTGATGCTCAGGTTATAGCTGCGGAGCCTGGCAGGGTCAATGGCCACTTCGTACTGCTTCACAAAGCCCCCGAAGCTGTTAACCTCCGCCACGCCAGGCGTTCCGAGCAGCTGCCGCCTGATGATCCAGTCCTGGATGGTACGCAGCTCCATCGCGTCATACTGCTCCTCATAGCCGGGCTTGGGATGCACCACGTACTGGTATATTTCCCCCAGGCCTGTGGAGATGGGGGCCATTTCCGGGCTGCCTATGGCGTCCGGTATGATGTTTTTGGCCTCCACGAGCCGTTCGCTTACCTGCTGGCGTGCCCAGTAAATGTCCACGTTGTCTTCGAAGACAATGGTCACCACCGAGAGCCCGAAGCGGGAGATGGAGCGCACCTCCTCAATATCGGCGATGGTGGACATGGTCTGCTCCACCGGGAAGCTGATGAGCCGCTCCACTTCCTGTGCGGCAAGCGAGGGGCTGGTGGTAATGACCTGCACCTGGTTGTTGGTGATGTCGGGTACGGCATCGATGGGCAGCTGCGTGACGGAATAGCCGCCCCAGACAACAAGCGCAAGGGTGAAGATACCGATGATCAGCTTGTTGTAGATGGAAAAATGTATAATGCGGTCAAGCATAATTATATTTTTTAATCAAAACTCTGTTAAGTTATTTCAGGTGGGCGGAGAAGAAATGGTAAGCCTTGGCTATGACAGCTAAAACACCCAAAAGGGTAGCGGCAATCAAGAGGGCCATTATCAGCCGTCTCCGCCACTTAGGTTGCCGGTTCCGCCAAGCATATTGCCTTTTTCTCTGCCTTGGTTTCTTTCTTTTGTTGGCTTTTCTCTTTCTTGTTTTTTTCAATGCCGATAAGCAAAATGTATTAAAATACTCCTGTCGGGTTATTACTTTCTGAATTCGAAGACATGAATGGGAACAGAAGGGCACGTACAGACCGGTGCCGGTAATGTACGGGTGTGTCCACAAGGAAGAGGGGTACTGGTTAGGCTACCTTTGGCGGTTGCCAGATGGAATAGAAAAGGGAGGAAACAAAACTATTCTTGTACAAATCAACTGTTTGTGCAAGATACTGTGAAGACGCATACTCAGCTAGTTCTACATTTTGTAACTGAAAATGAGTATGGCAACAATGGCAGGCGCAGAATGGGGTGCACTCATCTGTGCGCTCACCCTCATGATCTTGGTGCGTGTCAGACAGAGCCACTGTTTGTTGTGCGCTAGCCTGCACATTGCCCCTATCCATGCACGGTTTAAGGGAAAGTGCGAGCAAGAGCAGAATTAATATGGAGAGTATAAATCTCATTCAGTGCAAAAGTAATAAAAAAATCAATGCAATGGCGTTGCAAATGTCAAAAGTTATCTTATACTAATCCTTTGAAAGGGCTAATGCAATGTTACGTTAGTTTACGCCTTTAAGATGATCCTTGCTAAAAAAGATTAAGAGCTAGCCGGGGCTAATCTACACTTAGAGGGTTCTATGCTGCAAATTCCACTGGCTTTGCACTATAAGCAATCTAGCAACAGCTCCTTTTTTACTGAATAGGCGGACAAGGAACTGTGCCGTAGAAGCAGTACATGCAACAGTTCCCTGACCTTGGTTTTAGAAGTTTCTTGCACTTTACACAAGCATAGAAGTACTGACAGGCATCTGTGGGCGTCTGTCCTTCCTTGCGGTGCTAGCACTCCCGGCACCTTGCCTTTCATTTGGTTCACCTGCGCCTCACAGCCCGCGCAGGTCATCCCCTTTACTTTCAGTTCTATTGTCTGCTTAAAGTTGCCATCGGCATTATTAGCTATCGGATTTGTTTTCTCATATAGTGAAGCATTAGGTGGTGAGATAGCCTTTTTACAAGCGGCGATGGTAAGCCTGAAAAGCGTTATGGATGATTTAAGAAGCTCCTTTTAGTGTTCCTCAATCTATATCATATGTCAAGTTTAATAACAATAAAACTCGACATATGATAAGCAAGCTACTATCTTTATAGAACCATTAGGCTAAACCAGTGCACATCTTAGAAAGGAAGTGATGAGCATTATGCAGCAAGTCCGGGAAAGAATTGAACAGACCCAACCCGGTCAGCTGCTGACTTACGCCTACTTTCAAATAAATGACCACCAACTGGAGGCTTTGGCAGCGGCGCTTAGCCGCCTGACCAAGCAAGGGGTGATCAACCGACTGCCCCACTCCCCCTACGTGGAGCAGGTCATCTTCAAGGGCGGCACCTCGCTATCAAAGGCCTACAACTTAATTGAGTGCTTTTCAGAGGACATCGACCTAGCCATCAACGCCGACGAAGGCATGACTAACAGCAAGGTCATGCAGCTGATCCGCAAAATCTCAAAGGAGATCACCCGAGATATGGCGGAAGTGGAGGACCCGCACCGAACCAGCAAGGGCTCCCGCTCCGCAAAACGCTGCACGACTACGGTGCCTCCGTGCAGGGAGACTATGGCCAGGCAACTGACAAGGTTCTGGTCGAGATCAACTCCTTTGCCAGCTCTAATCCACACCAGCGCATGCAAATCAAGACCTACATCAGCCAGTTTATGGCCCAGCGCGGGTTGCTGGACATGATCCGCCAGTACGGGCTAGAGCCTTTTGAGGTAAATGTAGAGAGCTTGGAGCGCACCTTCACAGAGCAAGTGCTGGTCCTGGTGCGGGCCTCTTATGCCGAAAACCCGGTAGATGAATTAGGCAACAAGATTCGCCATGTATACGACCTGCACGCCATGCTGAAAGCACCTGCAGTGGCCGCCTTTCTGCACAGCGAGGACTTCTTCCAGATGATCAAGGCCGTGCAGGCTGATGATGCCCGCAACAGCGAGTTTCAAGGGGATTGGGCCGCGCATCCGCTGGATGCCTGCCTGCTGTTCGCCGATGTAAAGGGAGTTTGGAGTTCTTTAGAGACTGCCTACCAGCAGGAATTCCGTTCCCTCGTGTATGGCACGCTGCCTGACCCGCAGGAGGTAATTGCTGACTTGGAAACGGTCGCTGCACGCCTCCAGGTATTTGGAGGCAGGAAGAGTTAAGTCAGATAGGTAGCATTGACTTAGTGTAGTTAGTCCCACAAGCTGTGGGACTAACTGCTCCTCAAACTATAGAATTAAATAATAAGAAATCACACAGGCCGTGCATGGCCACTTTCCCTGGTAATACTCCGCTATTTCTCACCGGCTATTGGTTGGCTTCGAAGGCAAGGAAGTGGCCTCCCTCCTGGTAAACGTAGGTTTTCTTATCAGTCTGCTTCCCTTCTTTGTATCCTGTGGTTTCCAATTCCATGGCGGCCGGCAGAGTCTTCACCGTTGAGAAACCATGGGTCTAGGCATGAAGCTCCGTGACGCTCTCGCCTCATAGGAATAGTTCTCCTCTGTCAGGTGTTCCTACTCCTACTCTCTTGTCTCCGCCCTGTTATAAACGCTTGTAGATACGCTTTGGAAGTAAAGCGGCTCAACTGTATCACCAACTCATCTTATTAATCAAAATACCAGTTTGATTTGTGAGACGGCAATTCGGGACCCACTATATACAGATCTTGCATATTACTTACAAGTATCGCTAAAACGGCCGTTTTATGGGATATTCGTCACTGGTTGAGACAATCTAATGACCCATCATCTTTTCTTGGTTTGATCTAAAGGGGGAGGTAAGACCAGAAGTTTATTAAA
>NZ_JBHTLD010000040.1:0-25982 GCF_042678745.1 Pontibacter rugosus
GTGTCGGTTAAATCGCTTGGGTAAGTCATAAGTCTGCAAACTTTTATTACCCAACAACCGACACCTGCTTTTTTACTCAACTAAATCAAAACAGCCTTTAAGGTATAATCACAATTTTACCGGTCGTATGCTTGGTTTCAATCTGCTTCATGGCTTCTGCTGCCTCTTGTAAGGTATAGGTTTGGCTTACAAGCACCTTCAGCTTACCGGCATCTGCCAGTTCTCTCAGGCGATCTAGTTGACTGCTGTTGGGTTCTACAAACACATAAGTAAAGTCTATACCTTTATCTAGATCCTGGCCTTGGTTTAGGATCGACACGAGCTTTCCATTTGGCTTAAGAGCAACCAGGCTTTGCTGTAGGGTTTCACCGCTGGCGCAATCGAAGATCAGATCCACTCCATCAGGGAATATCTCTTTCACGGCATCCCCAATGTGTGTGTCTTTGTATTTAATGGTATGATCAGCACCTAGCTCCTTCATGTACTGGTGGTTTTGCTCACTGGCCACCCCCACAACAGTCGCACCCTGCTCCTTTGCCAGTTGTATAGCCATAGTGCCCACACCTCCGGAAGCACCAAGTATAAGCACCGTCTGCCCTTTTTGTAAATTGCCGGCGTCAAACAACGACTGATAGGCTGTTAGCCCTACCAGCGGAATACCAGCTGCTTCTTCAAAGGAGAGGCTGGTAGGCTTAGAGGCCAGGTAGCTTTCCGGTAGCACAATATATTCGGCATAGGTGCCATATTTTACCAGAGGTCTGCGAGCGTAGGCATACACGTCATCCCCCTTCTGAAACCGTCTGGAGCTAAAGCCCCTTTCTTCTACCACACCAGCCACATCCCAACCAGGTATGGCAGGAAACTCTACTGGCAGAAAATCTTTCAGATATCCTTCGCGCACAGCACTGTCCACTGGGTTTACAGCGGCTGCCTTTATCTTCACCAGCACCTCTCCTTCCTTCAACTCAGGAACTTCTATTTCTCTTATTTCCAGTTTATCTGCACTTCCGAAGGCATCATACACCGCAGCTTTCATTTGTTTTGCCATAGCTTTTAATTATCAGTTATCGTCTATCAATATTGATTCTTATGTATGACTACAGCTGAAAAAGCAGAATTGTTTTCTTACTTAACTTTCAATTGCCAATGAATAAGCTATAACCATACCTATAGCTTTACAGGAGAACCGCACACAAAAACAGGTGGCACCTGAATCTTTATTTTTGCAGATGCAGCGTAAATCAGTATTATTTCATCATTATACAGCGGATCAATGCTACAAAGCTTACTTTTGCAAGTATGGAAATGGAAGGCAAATGGACGAAAGATGAAGACGGATACATGGAATTTTACCCGTCGGAGCTGCAGCGCTTATACGAAGCAGTAACAGACAAATATCACCAGGTATACAACAATTACCTTGACGAGTTTGACGATGATGATGAAGCGTATTACAAAGCTCTGAACGACGGCTACGAAATGATTACAGACTACAAGGTGTTGAACGGTAAAGAAGAGTTTGCCACCACGTATACTACTCCGCAATACGTACTGGATATCTGGTATGAGCTAAATGAGCTTACCGGCAAAAGAGTATATGACAGAGGCTTTATCCGTATCAGCAGTAAGTAATTTTCTATACATCAGAATGTTAGATCTTGACGCAGAACGCTTACGATTAAGCTTTGGCCAATAGGTCTGGCTATTCTGTGCATGCTCTTTACCCTGTTACACAACAACACAACATGTCGCTGCAAAAATTTGAGCCACAGCCAGATAAAAAGTTAATCCAACTGGAGAAAGAAATTGCCATTTTAGAGGCTGACTTAAACCAGGCTGAGCAGCAGGTGAATGTTTTTATTGCCCAAATCAGAAGCAAGCTATACTTGCAGATTAACCGCATGCACGAGCTTGCAGACCTGTATAGGCAGCAAAAGAAAGCCAAAAAAGCAAAGCGGCTGGAGCAGAAAAAAAAGGGCAAGAACTACAAAGAGCAACAGGGAATAACTAAAGCAAATCCAGCCACTCCTGAAAGAAGCAAATCCGATGCAACAGATCAGCAGGAGCTAAAAAGGCTTTACAAAGAAGCCATACGGCATGTGCACCCCGATAAGTTTGTGAATGAAGATGCCGACAAAAGCCAGCGGGCAACTGCCTTAACCGTACAGTTGAACGACATGTATGAGAGCGGTGACCTGGATGAGTTGAAAGGCTTTTACGAACATATTATCAGCGGCAATGCCATGTCGCATGTGGCTTACGCACCTGCCACTGCCGTAAACCCAGCGGCGATGATGGCTTATTTACAGAAGAAAAAAGAAGCGCTGCGGCAGAACCTACAGGATACAATGTCATCGGAGCTTTACAAGGTACTCACTACGTATGAGAACCCGCAGGATTTTATAGCTGAAGTAGCGCTGCAGTTTGAGGCAAAGATAAAGCAGCTGGAAAAAAGAACCAGAAAGAGCCGAGCCAGTAAATCCTAAAACTAACACCATTTCCTGGCGCAAGCGATGGTAGTGCTGACGTGTGGGCAGCTGAACTTTTGCATATGTCAACCCACAAGTGCCATTTCGAGCAGGGCGAGAAATCTATCTGGAATTCTGTCAAGACCTCTCCTATTGTTGAGTTGACAATTGCTAAAGTTATTTATCCAGCTATACGCCCTACCTATAGATACTTTCCTTTAGCTTATTAGAATGACAGGAAGCGTAGCCAATGGCTGTAGCTCCATTTTAATTTGCTGTGCAAGGCACAAGCGGTTTCTTACGCCAGTGAGATCAGATATAATTTTAAACCTCTCCTGCCCCACTGCCCGTAAAGGCTGCTACAGCAACTCAAAAACATGGCAGACACTCCTAACTTATACATTGGCACCTCTGGCTGGAGCTACCGCTGGAAAGAAGTCCTTTACCCACCCGAGCTTAAATCGGCTGAGTATCTTCCTTTTTATGCCACACGCTTCAACGCCACTGAAATAAACAGCAGCTTTTACCATTTCACGATGGCTAAGACTATTGAGAAATGGCTTGCCAGCACGCCAGAGCATTTCAAATTTGCACCCAAATTAAACCAGGAAATCACGCACAAACGAAAGTTTGCTGACATAGAAGAACCGCTTAATAAGTTTATGTCGCGCTACCTGCTAATGGGTGAGCGGTTAGGGCCGGTGCTGGTGCAGATTGCAGCCAGCTTTAGGTACGACAGGCTTGTGGCAGAAACATTTTACAGAACGCTGCGGGAAAAGTACCCGACGCAGACTTTTGCCCTGGAAGCACGGCATGTATCCTGGTTCAGCGAAGAATCATTGGAATTGCTGCGGGAGTATACTATTACGCTGGTAATAGCAAGTGCGGGCAAACGGTTTGCAGGCACAGAAACTACCACAACTAACACGGCATACCTGCGGCTGCACGGCGATGAGAAGTTATACTCCTCCGCCTATTCTGACGAGAAACTGGAGCGCTATGCGTTTATGGTAAAAGACTGGTTGGAAGATGGTAAGCAAGTATGGGTTTTCTTTAATAACACCATACTTGGCAACGCTGTAACAGATGCAGATAAACTTCGATACCTAATTGAGAACCTGTAGCGTTTCAGCTGGCTTTCGGTGTAAATAATTGCAGTAGCATCAAATCACTGGTACATACTGTTGCCTTGTCTCGTTCAGAAAAGCTATATTTAACTGATGCTCTTCAGATGCTGGCAGGCTTGCTGCTCTGCTTTATGCTGCACCAAATTAAAAATTATGATTTAGAAATGATCAGTAAAAAGATCTCTACCTATAACGGATAGAATTCAGAGCCGAGCATATATACTGAGCGTAGCAAATTCGTACAGGATTGAAGGTATTAGCTAATACTTTGGTATTTCGATGAAGAAAGTGGTTCCTCTTCCCACTTCGCTTTCGAACCATATCTCCCCCTGGTGCCACTCTACAATTGTTTTAATGATGGACATTCCCAAGCCAGTGGTTGGCTCTCCATTAAGCCCCGGCCGTCGTGCATCTGTAAATTTATCAAATAAGGTATGATGGTATTTTGCCGGAATACCTATACCGTTGTCCTCTACCTTCATTCGTATACTATCTTCTTTTTCGTCGATGCTTACGGTTACTGTACCTCCTTTGGGAGTAAACTTGAGAGCATTAGAAATAAGATTGTTAATAGCCTGCATAAACTTAACATCATCCAGATCAGCAAATATCCTGGTGCTTGATGTAACAAGCTGGAATGTTAGTTGAAGTTCTTTCTCAGTATCCTGATACTGCGACATCACCTCTTTAAACTTTTCAACCATGTTTACCCGCCGCTTAATCAAGTCCACTCCGGTTGTTTCTAAGAACTCATGGTTGATCAGGTTTCTTATTAAGTTGACACTGTTGACACTTGTTTTGGTGATAAGCTTAATCAGGTTATCAATCTCTTGGTTAGCCAGAGATTCGGTTTCCTCCGCCAGCAGTTCTGCCAGGCTATTGATCATGCCCAAAGGTCCGGCTAAATCATGTGCCAACACATGAAGCACAGAATTTTTCTTAGCAGCATACTTATTCAGGTAATCATTGTATTGCCTGTTAGCAGATACATCATCCAAGGAACACACAAGAAGGTTTTTACCAGATGAGTCTGCTGCTATACTTGCGAAAAGGCACAGCCAGCGCACCTCCTGCCCCGGTACCTGCATCCTAAACTCCACATCCCTCCCTTTTTTTTCGGCTAGTAATTTATGATAGGTATCCACAACATGCTGCCTATCTTCTACATGCACCAGTTCAACTAAAGCATCAGCCTCTATTTTACTGCCAGTGCGCAGGTTAAACAGCTTCCCAAAGGTTGCGTTGGTGAAGACAAGCTGCTTACTCTCCAGGTCCAAGACAAAAATTGCCAGCTTTACGTTATTGGCTAAAAAATCTGATGTTATAGGAGTTGTCTGAGGCATAGTGTGTGGAGAAGCATTGCTGTTCTATTGGGGTAATTAAGTACAAATGTAAACAATTTTATTGCAAAGTGAGGCTCACCTCTGTTGGAGGCCAGCAAAGCAATTTATACTGCACCTTTAGAGGTTCAAGAATCTTTATTCAGCGTTGACCGCGATTAGTATAACAGCAAGACAGCCGTTTTTTCTACAAGTGCAGCCCAATGCCCCACTCAATAACCTGAGCAGTTTTGGCGTGTGCCAGCAACGCCACGTTAGCAGATACGTGCTCTGTCAGGTTATACTTTAGCCCGTAACGCTGGTAGTGCTGCGGGTACAGTTTATTAGGTTCATATACATACCTGCCCATCTGAAAAACAAAGGACAGATCACTTATATGCAGCTCATGCCCTATGGTTATACCTGCCATGCGTGGGTCTATGTTACCTTCTGGAACCGGCACACCTTTCTTAATGAACTCCTGCGGCAAAGACGAATTGTAAAAGCCATCTGCGCCCACCAGGATTGTACTGGTATGGGAGACCTGCTTACTGGCATACAGCGACAGACTGTATACCGGATGTTTTTGATCGATGTAGAGCACTTCTTTTTTGCCGGCCGCAGCACGTAGATTAAAACGCACACGTTTATCAAAACCTAACCTTTCTGAATCATCTATCGCTACTTGCAGCGTTTCTTTTGGTTGATAACGCAAGCCCATACCTATCATCGGAAAATTCATGCCGTTGTTTGGTTTATTCAGGGCACCGTTTGAAAAGTGCCTGAAAGCCAGGTTTAGGTTCATGTATACTTTCTCGCTTAAAGGAAACTCATAACGAAGCGTCCCGCGCAATGCGAAGGTAAAGGCACTGCCAACCGCTTTATTATCTTCATTCTCAATAGGCGTATAGTGGCGGGTGGAGTAAACAAGGCCGGTGCCAAGGTTAAAGCGAAGGCTACTGTTCCTGAAATTTAATATGCTATTATCAAGATAAGTGGTGAGAGACAAGGCTTGACCTAACTCCTCGGGCATTCCATAGTTATAGTAGGAGAATGCAAAGCCAATCTGCGGATACCTATACGTTCGCTCCCACTGCCGTTTACCAAGCGTGTGCCGGTTAGCATACAGCTCTACCCCAACAGGATGAGTAAAATTAAGAGCCTCTGTGCCGCTCTTGTACCTAAACAAGGCTCCGTAGTAGCCATTTACACCAAACGACCAGGGCTCTTTAGACGGAGACGGCGTTACAGCTGTCTGCGCAAAGGAAACCACATAGCTGCCAAAACTGATCAGGCAAGTAAGTATAGCAGTGTGAAGTGGGTGCTTCATGGTAGCGCAAGTATAGCTACAAGTTAGGTTTAATATCCACTAATTCTTCTACCTGCTGCGGTTATTGTTTCTGCTGATTATGATTTATATTTAAGGATGAAGAAGATTCACCCTTTCACATGTAAACTACTTGTGCTGTTCTCCCTGACCGCCTCGTTTGTCGCTTGCCGGCAACAGCAGCAGGAAATCACCTATGATATTCTCATCAAAAGCGCTACCATAGTGGACGGAACCGGTGCTGCAGGTTATCAAGCAAATGTATATCTGGCCGGAGATTCTATCGCTTTGATAGAAAAGGACACCTCGATCATACATTCAACCGCCAAAGAGATCAATGCCGCAGGGCTGATGCTGACGCCGGGTTTTATCGACACACACGCACATGGAGATCCGCTGAAGACACCTGAATTTAAAAATTTCCTGGCAATGGGTGTCACTACTATTTGCCTGGGCCAGGATGGCTTTAGCCCCAACCATAAGAACCTGCAAGTATGGATTGACTCCGTAAACCAGGTACAGCCAGCGGTAAATGTAGCGCAGTTTGTGGGGCATAATACGCTTCGTTTGCTGTCTGGCGCAGGATATGATACGGTGCCTTCCGAAGCGAACCTTGCCAACATGGAAAAGCTGCTGACCCAGGCCATGCAAGCAGGCTGTTATGGCCTTACCACGGGTTTGGAGTATACGCCGGGGCTGTACGCCGGCAGCAGCGAGCTAAACCGACTTGCTAAAGTGGTGGGCGCTAACAAAGGGTTAGTGATGAGCCACATGCGTAACGAAGACGATGCTTTTGTAGAGGGCTCAATACGCGAACTGCTGGAGCAGGGCAAGTATAGCCCGGTGCATGTATCGCATATAAAAGTGGTGTATGGCAAAGGCAAAGAACGTGCAGCCCGGATTCTGCAATTGCTGGACAGCGCCCGAGCAAAGGGCATCAAAGTAACGGCAGACATTTATCCTTACAGCGCCAGTTACACCAGCATATCTATCTTGTTTCCTGAGTGGGCCCAGGAGCCAAATAATTACCAGCAGGTGCTAAAAACCCGCCGAGCAGAGCTGGATAAATTTCTGCACGACAAAATAACCAAGCGCAACGGACCGGAAGCCACCTTAATTGGCTCCGGCCCCTACAAAGGCAAAACGCTGGCTCAAATTGCGCAGGAAAAGAACAAGCCTTTCCAGCAGGTATTGATGGACGACATAGGCCCCTACGGTGCAAGCGGTGCTTATTTTGTAATGAACGATGAACTACAGGAAGCACTCCTTTCTGATTCTCACGTGATGGTATGCACCGATGGGAGTCCTAGCATGCACCATCCCAGAAGCTATGGCACCTTTGCCAAAATAATTCAAACCTATGTAACAGATAAAAAGCTGCTGCCGCTGGAAGAGGCTGTCTGGAAGATGAGCGGATTACCAGCCAAAACCATTGGCTTGCAAAAGCGTGGCCTGATAAAGCAAGGCTACAAAGCAGACCTGTTGCTGTTCAACCCATCTGAGATAAAGGAAATGGCTACGTATGAGGAGCCGCGCCAACTGGCTGCTGGTTTCAGATATGTGCTCGTGAACGGGAAAGTGGTGAAGGAGGCTGGAAACTATAGCCAGAGCAGAAAAGGGAAACTTTTGAGAAAAGGCGATTGAATGCAAAAAGTTCAGACACTCCTGAGCCCTTTGCTTCCGCTCCAAAGCCAGAGGCCTATGATCACCAACTCTCCTGCTGCATCCAGCAAGTATATATCCCAGATTACATCATGTATGGAATAATAAAGATTAATACCTGTTAAACCGGCTGCACTGGCTATACCCAACCATTTGATTTCCTGCGTTACGTTTTTGCGGATACCTGCTGTTAATAGTATCCCTCCTATCACAGTTATCAATACACTTACGGTGTATAACAGCCAGATATCCTGTTTAGGGCCTGTTACCCATAGAAAACTTGGCAGATGCAAAAAGGGCCATATGCCTGTTGCCAGCCAGTACAGCCCCTGAAGTATAGAAACAATAGATAGCTTCGGTTTTTCAAATGCCTCGGCAATAGGTTTAAAGGTGCAGTTGGTCGTATGTTTTGATTGTATAACGCTCTCCTCCGGCTAACAGATGCACCTTTAGGTCGCGAACTGAGAAAGGCTCACCAGAGCCTATTTCGGAGATATTAGTACTCGTAAGCCGCATGCCATCTACTATCGTTAATAAGCCACTGCCAAGCACCTCCAGCTCACGGCCTTCCGTTACATATATGGCGGTGTCCTCCTCCAGGCCAATTCCTATGCAGCCAGGGTTGGTTGTGATAGCCTGAGCCATTCGTACAATGCGGCCGCGCTCAATAAAGTGTGTATCAATGGCTACATTTTTTATGAACTCAAGCCCTGTAGTGATACGTACGTCGCCCTTCAGGAAACCTCCTTTGGTTTTCACCTCATAGATCATAGGAGTAGATAGCGCTGTTGCACCCGCACTGGTGCCGGCAATCAGGATATCATCATACGTGTAGCGCTCTTTCATCAGCTCCAGTACGGCTGTACCACCAAGTATAGATGTAATCCGAAGCTGATCACCACCGGTAAAGAAAATACCGTTGGCTCTCTCCACAACTTCCAGATGTGCAGGATTCAAAGCCTCAAGGCGTGTGCGTATGTCCAGCACTTCCAGGTGCTTGTGGCCCAGCTTTGCAAATGCATCCTGGTACATTTTGATCATTTCGTCAGGCACGGCAGAGGCTGTCGGGACAAGCACCACCACCGGGTTATCTCCTGGCAGCTTATCTACAAAGAATTTCAGAATCTCCTCACTTTCAAAGGTTTTGTTGCGCTCCTGTATATCCTTTAGGTCACCATCACCTTTGCTCTCTTTGCCTCCGATAGCCAGGATGCAGCCTTTTGGAACCGGAGCTTCTTTATGATACTCGTGTCGGTCAGATACTTTTCTTTTCGCCATACTTCGCTAATCAGTTATACTTTAACAGAAAACTACTACTGGCAAGATGTTCACCAAATAAAAATAGAATGCCTTGCCAGTCTCAGGCTCCCATATGTTTAGGAGCGGAATAGCGGCTTTTGCAAGAAAAGAAACTGTCAGCCGCTTATTAATTGATTTAAGGGTATTACGTTCTGCTCCGCAGACGGTTAATAGGATAGGGCAGATTACGTGTTAGCTGAGGAACTACGTATTTTTCACACACAGCCTATCAAAATAACTTCTCTCACAACTTAACCTTTCAAGACCTATAATATGCAAGAGGTTAGGGCATAGTGATTAAACAAATACCGTTGACTTAAACAGATTATCTGTTCAAGTATGGCTTAGGAATGTATGTTTTCATGGAAAATAAATAGTGTAACTATAGCAGGCGCAGCGTTAAAAAAGGCTTCTGTGCCTGCTACACGAGTTTAAACTTATACTATCGTTCGCGTAGTTACAGTTTTTAGCTGCTCCTCCAGGGTAGCAAATAACTTACTGTTCCCGTCTTGGCTATACTGTGCCAGGTTCTCACGGAAACGCGGCAAATCGTAGATAAAGGCTTTTAGCCCATCAGCCTCAAAGCCAGGAAAATGTCTGCCATAGCCTAGCTTCTCGACGTAGGCCGCATTCAAAAACTGCTCAAACTGGTTTACAATCGGTACAGAACAAATAGGCTTACGCAAGTATACCGCCTCACTCAAAAGCGAAAAACCTCCGTTTGCCATTACTGCTTTGGCACTGGCAAGGTCCTGTATGAAACCAGCCTCACTGAAAGCCTTCAGCTGCACATTGCCATGCTGCTCTTCTTTGTTAAAACCATAGACGAAAAACTGTTCCTGCGGCAGTTGCTGCAGCGTCTCGATCAGGTTTTTCTGGCTGGTGCTGGTCTGGTACACCAAAATATGCTCTTTTATACTTGGTGTTGCCTCCTGTATTTCTTTTCGGATGATGGGTGGCACCACGGTCGTACGCTCTTTGCAAACAGGGGCATCAAAGAAAGAGGAAATCAGGTAATGGTCTGATCGGGGTACTTTTGATTTTACAATATTTCGGGCAATGCTCAGGTTAGCCTTCTCCTGTTTTGGCACGACAATATCAAGTGTACACCGGCTCATGACCTGCATGTTATCGATGCTGATTACAGGAAGACGATGGTATTTGGCAAAAAAGTAGCTGAACGACTCAAAATCCGAAATCACTGCCTCCGGCTGAAAAGAACCAAGTAACTTTTGATAACGGTCGAAATTGCGCTTCAGGTTATCGGGTGCGGTTTTGATGGTAAGTATGGCTGTGCCTAATTTTGATACTGCCGCATTTTTGTAAGCCAGATGGAAGCCTTTTATCTCATGCACCCGCCCCGGGAACGCCTTATTCAGGAAATCAAAAGCCCTGGCACTTGATACTGCCTGCACCTCGTGCCCCTGCTCAAGTAAGTAACTGATAATAACTTTACTGCGGGTGGCGTGCCCCATACCTTCGCCGGGTACTCCGTATAATATTTTCATCAGGAAGAAATTTCAGGTTTAGTGATTTTGAAAATGCGGTGCAGCACACCAGTAAGAGAAAGCAGATAGGCCAGCAAAAGTCCAAGTGCAGCTCCCAGGGACACATCCCATTCCGAATGCACACCCAACGCCACCCGCGACAGGCATACCAAAACGGCCCATACCAATGGAATACTCAGCAGCCAAAGCCTGCGCCCCGGTAACTGTAGCCCCAGCCAAAGTGCCAGCATGGTACCCAGCATAAAAGCATTCTGCGAGTGCCCCGAAGGGAAAGAATAACCCGACTCCTGCACCCAGTGCGCCAGCACCTCCGGCGCTACCTCGGCATACTTTGTGGCATTCTGAGAGATGTGTTGCTGCAGGTATACTTGTCGCTCAGGTACGGTTTTGATATAGAACTCAGGCAACAGGCTTTTATCTCCTTCTCGTGCCAACAGAAAAGTATGGCTGGGCCTCGGCACCTGTGTGATAGGTTTAATCACATACTCGTTCAGAGCTGCAACACCGCCTAGTGTTAAGATCAGAAAGCCAAAACCAACGGAGAAAGCCTTTACCTTATGCCACATACTTGCCTGCTGATAGGCTGCAGTTGCACAAAGTATAAGTGCTAAAGCAGTAGTGCCATACACCCCTCCTGACTCTGAAACACTATACCAGAACAAAGTATCAGCATCAGCCTGTAAGTAGCCGCTAAAGCCAACTGGCAGCAGCCAAACAAACAGCACCATGCATAACCATGCGCCAGCGGCAAGGCACAGGGCAAACTTGTGTTTTACATAATGCCCTTTCACAATTCACTCAACTTGTCCAACATGTCTGTAAAGTACTATATTTTTCAATTCATATAATGAAAGTACTATATCAGGAGTAAAAATTAAAGTATAAAATCTGTGGACATCGCAACAAAACAACCAGGAGCTATTTGCCTGCAGGTATAGCGATGCATATTTCAAACAAGAGGTTTTATATTTATATTGCTTTATTATAAGCACCTACAGACGCTCACCTTAACCTTTTCACCTATGAATAACCGCTATTACTACAGCTTATGTACAGCTCTGCTGCTCACCCAGGCCTGCACCAGTCAGCAGGAAAACATAACAGACAGACCCACACAAGCTACTGCCGCTTACCTCGATAGCTCCGGCAGAGAAGATGAGTTCAGCGGTGGCGCCCGCATGATTACCATCAGCACCCCAAAAGGCGATTATAAAGTATGGACGAAGCGCGTAGGCAATAACCCACGTATGAAAGTGCTGCTGTTGCACGGTGGGCCCGGTGGAACCCATGAAGCCTTTGAATGCTTTGACAGCTACTTGCCCAAAGAAGGCATCGAATACTATTACTACGACCAGCTTGGCTCCCACTACAGCGACCAACCTAACGACACCAGCCTTTGGAACACCCAACGCTTTGTGGAGGAAGTGGAGCAGGTAAGGCAGGCGCTAGGTCTGGATGAGAATAATTTTTACCTGCTGGGCCACTCCTGGGGAGGCATTTTAGCGATGGAGTACGCGCTGCAGCACCAGGACAAAATGAAGGGCATGATCATCTCTAACATGATGTCGAGTGTGCCAGCCTATAATGCGTATGCGGAGGAAGTGTTAGGGCCGCAAATGCCACCGGAGGTTTTAGCCGAAGTGAAGCAGATTGAAGCCAAGGGGGATTTCTCTAACCCGCGCTATATGGAGCTGCTGTTGCCGAACTTCTACACAAAACACGCCTTGCGCATGCCGGTAGAACAATGGCCGGACCCGGTAAACAGGATGTTTAACCACATGAACCAGACAGTGTATGTGCAGATGCAGGGGCCGAGCGAGTTTGGCATCAGGGGCAACGCATCCCTCAAGAACTGGGACAGATCAGGAGATTTGCCTAAAATCAAGATACCGACCTTAACAATAGGCGGAGAGCACGACACCATGGACCCGAAGCACATGGAGTGGATGGCTGGGCAGGTACAGAACGGTACTTACTTATACTGCCCGGAGGGCAGCCACATGGCCATGTATGACGATCAGAAGAGATACTTCAATGGATTGGTAAATTTTATAAAGGACGTGGATAATGCCCAGCCTAAAAATTAAAAGCTACACCTAAGAGGGCACCATTTGCATCAATTTTGATGTTATGCTACCGAAATTTCATCACAAAGTATTACATTTAGCTGCTGTTTCTACATTAAACCTTTATTAAATCAGCAAGTCTAACAGCCAAACTATCTAAAACACCTTATGACTCAATCAAAAACCAATCGCCTGGCAAAAGGCAAAAACTACCTGCGCCTGCTCCTGTTTGGTGCCGCTACTGTTTATTCCTTTGATACAGTTGCACAGGCGCAAGGCCAGAAAGAATTTATTGACCGCGCTAACATGGACTTGTCTGTGAAGCCGGGAGACGACTTCTATCAGTATGCCAGCGGAACCTGGATTAAAAACAACCCTGTACCGGCTAAAGAAACCCGTTGGGGAAGCTTTAACCTGCTGCGTGATTTCAACATCAATGCAGTAAAAGAAATTCTTAATGAAGCTGCTGCCAACAAAACTGCTTCAACAGGATCTGTAGAGAAGCGCGTAGGTGATTTCTATGCCGCTGCTATGGACAGTGCCACTATAGAAAAGCTTGGTTATACGCCGATCAAAAAAGACCTGAAAAGAGCTGGTTCGGTAAAAGATACAAAAGGTGTTTTAAACGAAGTAGCTTACCTGAGAACTACTGGTGCTGCCTCCCCTATGTTCGGCTTTTATGTAGGCCAGGATCGTAAGGACGTAAACAACATGGTTCCGCAGCTGAGCCAGGGCGGTACTACTCTGCCTGACCGTGATTACTACCTGAAAAACGACCCACGCAGCCAGAAAATACAGGAAGGACTTAAAAACTACATCACGACTTTGTTCACGCTGACAGGCGTGCCGAAGGCAAAAGCACAGCAAAACGCCGAAACTATCTTTAACCTGGAGAAGAAGATGGCAGAAGCGCAAATGGCTCGCGTGGAGATGCGTGACCCATATAAAACATATAACAAATTCTCTGTTGCTGATTTCAGCAAGACCACTCCAAACATTGATTGGAAGTCGCTGATGGCTAACATGAAGGTGACAGGTCAGGATACGATACTGGTAAACAACCCTGCTTTCTTCAAAGAACTGGACGGCATGCTGAAAAACACTTCGGTTGCTGACTGGCAGACCTACTTGCAGTGGAACATCCTGAAGTCCTCAGCGCCATACCTGAGCTCTGCTTTTGTAGATGCTAACTTTGCCTATTCACAGGCTTTATCAGGACAGAAAGTACAAACGCCACGTTGGCAGCGTATGTCGTCTTTAACTGACGGCACTATCGGTGATTTGCTGGGCCAGCTTTACGTGAAGAAACACTTCAAGCCAGAGGCGAAAGCCAGAATGGAAGAGTTGATCAGCAACCTGGTGAAGGCTTACGAAATCCGCATCAATAACCTGGATTGGATGAGCGCTACCACGAAAGAGAAAGCACTTGCCAAACTGCATGCCTTTACGCCAAAAGTTGGTTACCCTGATAAGTGGAAGCCATATGATGGTTTGGCGATCAACCGTAAGACCTTCTTCCAGAACGTGCGCAACGCCGGCCAGTGGGGTTATAATGAGATGATTGACCAACTTGGTAAGCCAGTTGACAGAACCAAGTGGGGCATGACGGCACCAACCGTTAACGCTTACTATAGCCCGGTAATGAACGAGATCGTGTTCCCGGCTGGTATCCTGCAGTTCCCGTTCTTCGATCCGAAAGCGGATGATGCAGTAAACTACGGTGGTATTGGTGCTGTGATTGGCCACGAGATTTCTCACGGCTTCGATGACTCTGGTAGCCAGTACGACAAAGACGGCACACTTAGAAACTGGTGGACTGAAGAAGACCGCGCCAGATTTGAGGAGAAAGCTAACGCCCTTGCCAAGCAGTATGATAACTATACTGTGTTGGATACGATCCATGTGAACGGTAAGCTGACGCTTGGTGAGAACATTGGTGACTTAGGTGGCTTGGCTGCTGCTTACGAAGCCTTTAAGATGACAGAGCAGGGCAAGTCTAACGAGAAGATCAACGGCTTTACGCCAGATCAGCGTTTCTTCCTGGCTTGGGCACAAGTATGGAGAACTAACATTCTTCCGGAAGCAGCTGCACAGCAGATTGTAACAGATCCGCACTCTCCGGGCCAGTTCCGTACCATTGGTGCGCCGGTTAACATGGATGCCTGGTACCAGGCTTTCGATGTGAAGCCAGGCGACAAGCTGTACGTGAAGCCTGAGGATAGAATCAGACTTTGGTAGTATAGCCTAAGTTATAGTATAAAAAAAGCCGCTCAGCAGATTTGCTGAGCGGCTTTTTTGTTTAAATTTTATTTTCTGTCAATTGCCAACAAGTATAGAATCAAAGAATATCTATATTTGCATTTTGCAAAGTACGCATTCTTGTTGCACCGCCTATGAAACAACTTATACTTCCTTTTTTGATGGCATTGGTATGCCTGCTCTTTTCCTGCGATTACAGCCCCTCTGGTAAGCATTTCGAAGAGATTGATCCTGAACCACAAATAGTGGCTGCTATTTCCCTGAATGCACAACAAGATACTGTGCTGGTTAGGGGAGGCACTCTCTTAAAGTTTGAAGTGTCCATGCTAGGCCACAAAACATTTGGCTACCAAATCAGATTCGATAAGTGGGTACTAGAGGAAGCCGAAGGTCTACCGGATGATTTATGGTTTGTTTCAACCCAATTTCCAGACGGTTATTATACGCTACAGCTTGCTGTACTAACAACATCAGGCACAGGCAGTCTGGCTGACAAGTACAAACTGGAAGCTGCAGAGGTGTATCGCACGTGGGTAGTTTATATTGATAACACTCCAGCAAGCCCGATAGCCATTTCAAGTATAACACCAGAAGACGGCAGACTCAAAATTGAGTGGCAACCCTACAAACGCAAAGTCCTGAACAAGTTTGAGTTGTACCGCAGCAAAAACGGCTACAATCGGGAGCTGCTTGCCACTTTCACAAACCCTGCACATACGTCCTGGATAGACAGCACGTATGTAGGCGGTCCTGTAACATATGATGTTATCACGTATCCTGATGCATACTCGTACAATAGGACCTATGGTCCTGCTTATGCATATCATCTGCCATTGCCCAGTATTGCCCAGAGTACGTTTGACAAAGATAATAACCTCATCCTCTCCTTTAATGCTTCGCCTTTATATAACAATGTGAAGCACTATGAACTGTCATACACCAATGGCATGCATTCAGAAAGCATCACCGTAACCGATACAGTAGCCTCTTTTCAAGATCCAGGCTTTGGGAGCAATTTAGAATTAAAACTTTATACCTACCCTAACATACAGCCCAAAAACTGGAGTAATAATCAGGCTTATACCAAAACTACTGTTCCGGGCTACGGTACCGCTTGGGGGCCTTATGCAGGCACGCTGGTACCAAGTCCTCTGACAAATCTTATCTATTCCTTTAGTTATGATTACCTGAAGATAATTGATGCAAGTACGCTTAAGGTAACGCATGAACGAGATATCAGGAATTTGCAAGGTATATCTCCAGGTATAACTAAAACTGTGCTCTCTAAAAATGGCCGCCAGCTTTATTCGCTTCTGAATGGGGTGATCCACAAATTGGACCCTGCCACTTTGCAAACAGTAGAAACCTTTAGTATATGGGAACTACTCGGTACCTCCTCCTACAGTGGCTTGAGCTTAAGTGCCGTTAGTGACAATAGCAGGCTTCTCGTTACTACCATCAACACCTGGAATTATACCAGCAAAGTACATGTAGTGGACATGGCGCTGAAAAAAGTGGTTGCTGATGCTACTTTAACCAGCTACCCTCCGGAAGCTAAGATCAGCCCGGATGGAAATGCATTGAAAGTGGGAACTACTGTACTGACAGCGCAAGCCGATGGTAGCTGGCAAGCCCTTTCCATGTCAGAGCAAGACAAAGCTGCGCTGGCTTTCCACCCAATCAAACCGTGGTATGCTGTAAAACGAAGCAACAGCATTACCTTTTACGCTATTGCCTCAGGCGCTGTGGAGAGATCGGTGACCACAGAAGCAGCACTTACCTCTTATGAGATAGATGCAGAATCTGGCTACCTGTACGGCTTTGCCAACGGCATGCTCTACGTTTACAACATTGGTACCGGCCAACTGAAACGGAAACTGAAAATGGCTCCTTCTGGCACCGCATTCCTCTACAAAAACCGCATCTATTCACAAGACCGCTACATTAGCCTTTAGTTATGCGCTATTTAAAATCAACACTGCTTGCTGGGCTTATGCTGCTTGCAGGCCCATTGCTGGCACAGTCAAAGATATACCTGGAGCCGCGGCTGGGAGTTGGCACCTTCAGCATGAAATCGATGAAGGAGTTTCAGGAGATGGTTATTGAAGAACTGGAGGTAAATGCCAAGGCAGTAGATAACTATGGTCCTTATTTCCAATATGGCTTTAACGTGGCTAAAAGCTTAAATGAAGACGACCGGGTTGGTCTCTTTCTGGAACGCGGTTCTACGGGAGGTCGTGTAGCCTATAAAGATTACTCTGGAGAAGTGCAGGTGGACACCAAGCTTCGTTATACTTCTTTGGGTGCGTTTATTTACACGCTTAATCCTATCAAGGAGAGTGAAGTAAAATTTATCAGAGGTATAGAAGCAAGCCTTTTCTTTAGCAAATTAAAACTAGAGAGCTACTCGCGCATCTATAGTCAATCGGCCTCAAGCACAGAAAAATTTAATTCTCTTGGTTTCGGATTTAAGCCATTCGTTGGGTTGCAGTACCCTCTTTTTGACATGCCAACTACGCTAAGCCTGGGTTATATGCTGAATGCCAGCGGCGCATTTCACGTACCCGGCGATAGTGACCAGTACTTAGTCAGAAACAAGTACGGAAGCGAGAAGCTGGAGCCGAGCTGGAGTGGCTTACGCCTTAACTTAAGTGTGGCATTCCCGATATTCAAACATAAATAAAGAAAAAGGTCCGGCTTGGTTTCCGGACCTTTTCTATTACATGTGCTAGTCGTCTACTTCAGCTTCACCACCCGCATTAAATCTACCATGGCTTGATTGATTTCGCCGTTCATGTTCTCGTTGTGCGGCTCAAATGAGAGGCTGATGGTATGGCGGCCTTTCTTTAGCGGAACTTCCACGGCATTCGTATAGCCCCAGTTACTCCACTCATCAGTGCCACGCTGCGGCAGCACAATCGTACCCGCAAACTTGCCATCTGCTTTTAATGTACGGATAGCTGCTTTGTTCTCGGTATTAATCGGACCATTGCCATTAGCGTAGCGGAAGTCGAGGGCATAGCTTCCATCCTCCGGCACTGTTACTTCTATTTTTATACTTGTATTTTTCTTCTTGCTGATTTCCACAAACCCATTGCCGGAATAGTCGCGGTAAGGCAGGTTAGCTTTAGGAGCAGATTTTTCCAGCTCGTACACCGATTTATACTTGTCGGCCACTACCACCACAGGTTCGCTGCCAAAGGAGCTTACTCCTTCTTTATCCAGCGCCAACACCATATACTCGGCATAGGCACCTGCGTTAACGGCAAAGCTGGTGCTTTGTGTTTTCTCCAGGGGCGCTCCGTTTTTCGTTACCTGGTAAGCTACGGCACCCTCTACGGCAGGCCAAGTCAACTCTCCAGAAGTATAAGCTACCTTTGGCGTTTCCGGTGAAGTATAATCTATGGTATGGTTTACCTCTCCCCCCACCTCATTGTTCGCAAGTTCAATGTTGATCGAATGGGTACCGGTTAGACCAGCCGGAATCTCTGGTTTTTCCATCGGTTTGCCATCCATTGTGATTGAATTGATCTGATTGCCATGGCCGCTCATTTCTATGTTCAGCACCGCTTTTCTGTATGTATAGTTGGTAAGCTTATGGTTTCCGGCAAATGCCTTTGGCACAAGCGGATTCAACAACAGCTTATCCACCTGAAAGTCCATTCCAAACAGCACTTTATAAACCATACTCAGGCTACCAGACAAACTCCACAGCATATTGCTCGAGTTTACCTGGGTACCTGCATAATCACCGTTTGCGGCCACAAAATTCTCCTTATTCGTCAGGAACAGGGCTTCTGGCCTGTAGATAGCACTGATGCTCTCCATCAGCGCCTTTTCGTTTCCGGCTTTAGCCACAGCCAGGCTCCAGTAGGATTGCACGAATGGCCAGATGCCATTGTTATGATAGGGTGGTATACCCGGAATCTGCGGGTAAATATTTGGAGTGCCAAAATCAGTAACCGGTGTGTTGGCTGCAATTGCTTTACTGCGCTCCTCATCAGCCACACCAAAAATTACTGTTAAGGCCTCTCCTAAAGCCTCAGCTCTTGGAGAAAGTATCTTGTAGTTTCTGCCGTACAGGTATTGGCCATAGTAGCCTTTCTCCTGCTGCCACAGGTGCTCATTTATACTTTGCTTGATACGCGCAGCCACCTCCTTAAACTTAGTTGCAGCGCTTTTATCATTCAGCAGTTCTGCCATTTGTGCGGCTACTCTATTAGCTTGGTAATGCACGGCGTTGGTGCCCAGGTTTTCAGATGCGTAGATATCAGCCGGTTGCATCCAGCGCGGGTACGTTTGCTCACGCCAATCCAGAAACGAAGACTCACCACGCACTAGTCCTGTTTCAAGGTTATGTGCATTTTTGTAATCCTCTTCCAGCGACTTTTTGATGATCTGATAAGTGTCGCTTAGCCATTGCTCATCTCCCGTTGCTTTGTATACTTCCCAGGCAGCCACCGCCCATATCATACGGTCTGTTGACACCGGATAAGCTCCGCCTGTACCTGTATCCTGCACAATACGGCCGTCTTTTACTTTGCGCATCAGGCTATACTTAGATACCTGCGGCTGTAATTGCGCCATACTAAGTATAATGCTGTAGCTGATGTCGCGCGTCCAGACGCCGGCCCACTCTTTTCCAGTTCTGAGGGTGCTATCTGGTTCCACGGCATTTATCATCTCTTCCAGCGCCAAATTATACATGGCATCTGCAATAGGATAATCAGAGTTGTATTGCGGAAAAGCAGCAACGTCGCGGCTCATTTTCCATTGCTGGGCCGTTAGCTTCTCTTCGCGGCTGGCATTCAGGTTCAGGGTGATTTCATACACTCCGTCTCCGTCAGGGTCCGTAAGTTCCAGGCTCTTATTGCCGCCCAGGTTATCAAAGTCCCAGCTCAGCGGGTCTGTGTTACCGGCAATGTAAACGCCTTTGAAATCCTCTTTAAAAATTTTGTCGCCGGTTGGTGAAGTATAAAAGCCCTGCTTCTCAAATGCCTGCAACACGGGTCGCATGTCCAGGCGCACAGTCATTGCTGCATTTTGGCTGAGGTATGTATCCGCAGGCACTTCAGCAGTATCTTTAAACTGCTGCCCAAAGGTAATAACAGGCGTTTGGCAGTTGCCGCCAATACAGTTAAAGTAGTGATCCACTCCGGACTTCATTTCATTGTCGCGGCCGTTGATGGCAAACTTAAAGGTAATGCCCGGGCTCTGAAACTGGTTGGCAGGACTCTGGTAGTTAGAGGTAAGCTCTGTTCTGGAAATTACCCGCGCCACATGCGCTCCCTGCACCACACTGTCAGGGTAAATGGTATAGGCTTCGGATTGCCAGATGGGTGTAGCTGTAGCCTTTTTTGCAGTGGCTGCAGGCTTCTGTGTCTGGCAGGCACTTACGGCTAATAATGCGAAAAGTATACTTGATTTTAGAGGTATAGACTTCATGAAAAACGCTTTTTGGAAGGCTCAAGTTAACCACAAGTGCGTGATTTTACTAACTTCGGCCTACTCGCCTTATGTCCCGGCAGCACAAAGAGAGGCGCCTCCTGTACCATTCAGGACAGGCTTTCGTATGAAACCATACTATGACACAGCAACTAACAAACCCTGAAAATCACTACGCCCTCACCATAAAAAAAATAAAAGAAGAGGCTCCCGATTTCAAGAATTTTATACTTGAGCCAGACCAACCCATCGCTTATGAAGCAGGACAATACCTGACGCTGGTACATACAGACGATGTACAGGAAGTTAGAAGATCCTATTCCATCACCTCCTCCCCAGCCTTAGGCGAACCCTTAAGTATAGGTGTGAAGCGTATCTCAAACGGCTTCTTCTCCCGAAAGCTGGTAGACCAGGCAAAGGTAGGAGACAAGATTTATGCTGCCGGAGCTGCCGGCCTGTTCGTGTTGCCAAAGGACCTGGACAAGTATAAACAGCTCTTTTTACTGGCAGCCGGAAGCGGCATAACCCCGATTTACGCCTTGCTGAAAACAGTGTTGCACACACACCCAAGTATAAAAGTAACGCTCATTTACAGCAACCGCACACCGGAACATGCCATTTTTAAAGCTGAGTTAGAAGAACTCGCAGCCTCTTTCCCTTCTACTTTTCAGGTTGAGTTTATATACAGCAACTCTCCTGACCTACTGCGGGCAAGACTATACAAAGATTTTCTACTGGAGCTGCTACAGCAATATGCTGTAACTTCGCCGGATCAGATTTTATGCTTTGTATGTGGCCCCTTTAATTATATGCGTATGTGCTTTTATGCCCTGCGGCAGGCCCATGTGCCGCCACAAAACATCAGGCGAGAAAACTTTAACACCACGAAAGTTGCCACAGCACAGCGCCCACCCGATACGGCACCTCGTCAGGTAGTTTTGAACCGGCAGGGCAACCAGTACGAAATTACAGTTCAATACCCGGACACCATACTTCGGGCAGCCCAGAAAGCCGGTATATCTATGCCCTACAGCTGCGAAGCCGGCAAATGCGGTAACTGCACCGCCCATTGCACAAGCGGTGAAGTATGGATGTCTTATAATGAAGTACTAACGGAGAAGGACCTGGAAAAAGGACTTATACTTACTTGTGTGGGTTACCCTGTGGGCGGGAATGTACAGTTAAGGATGCGGGATTAATTTGCTCTAAGGCAGTTTTATGGAGATGCTTTGAATAGGCAAGTCCTTCCTTTATATTCAAGTATACTTACTCTGTAACAGCCAGATACACTGTTTGACACTACTCTCTTCAAAAGCCAATAAGCAGATCAAAATTCTTAGTCCAGTATGAATTTTGTACCTTTAAGGCTGCAGCCTGGCCTGCTAACAACTGGAACATAAAAACAAAAGAAACTATGAGTTCTGAAGTAAGAAGCTTAGAACCCAAAGCACTTTGGGAGAATTTCGCAGATCTGAATGCTGTGCCACGTCCGTCCAAAAAAGAGGAACGTGTCATTCAGTTTATCAAAAACTTTGGCCAGAAGCTCGGACTGGAAACTTACGAAGATGAGACCGGCAACGTCATCATTAAAAAGCCAGCTACCGCAGGTATGGAAAACCGCCAAAGGGTTGCCATGCAAAGCCACCTGGATATGGTGCACCAGAAAAACAACGATACCACCTTCGATTTCGACACACAGGGCATTGATATGTTTGTGGACGAGGATTGGGTAAAAGCACGTGGCACTACGCTCGGTGCTGACAACGGCATAGGTGTGGCTACCATCATGGCTGTACTTGCCTCTACAGATATTCCGCATCCGGCCATTGAAGCACTTTTCACGATAGATGAAGAAACAGGCATGACGGGAGCTTTAGGTTTGAAAGGCGGTTTACTGGATGCCTCTATCCTCTTAAACCTTGATACGGAAGATGACCGCGAACTGACAATAGGCTGTGCTGGCGGTGTAGACGTAACAGCAACAGGCACATACGAACAGGAGAAAACACCTGCCGGCATGGCTGCTTACAAGCTAACGGTAAAAGGACTTACTGGCGGGCACTCCGGTATGGACATTATCCGTGGACGTGGCAACGCCAATAAGTTGATGAACCGATTACTAAGTGGTGCTGCCAGACAGTTTGACCTGCGTGTAGGAACTATAGACGGTGGCGGACTGCGCAATGCTATTCCGCGCGAGTCATCTGCTATAATTGCCATAGCCACAGCTGAACAGGCTGCCTTTGAGAAGTATGTTGCGGAGCAGAGAGCCATACTTGCTGAAGAGTATAAATCCACAGACCCTAACCTGCTGGTGCAAGCAGAGCCAACTGATACACCAGCTCAGGTAGCTGCGAAAGCTTTTACAAGCACTTTTATACGTGTCATGTATGCCACTCCGAATGGCATCTACCGCATGAGTCCTGAAATTGAGGGCCTGGTACAAACCTCAAACAACGTAGCACGTGTTGAGGTGAGAGACGGCAAGTATACAGTGCTATGCCTTACCCGCAGTTCTGTTGATTCTGAAAAAGATGATTTAGCTGCTGCCATACAGTCTGCATTGGAACTGGCTGGTGCTGAGGTAACATTGAATGGCTCCTACCCTGGTTGGGCTCCTAAACCAGACGCTGCTATTATTAAACTAATGAGCGACCTATACCGCAGCAAATTTAACGAGGAGCCAGATGTGAATGCATGCCATGCCGGCTTAGAGTGCGGTATATTGGGTGCCAACTATCCTGGCATGGAAATGATTTCCTTCGGCCCGAATATTCGCGGCGCTCACTCCCCGGACGAGAAAGTACAAATCAGCTCCGTACAAAAGTACTGGGATTTCCTGCTGGAGACATTGCAGCGTGTGCCGGAAAAACATTAGACGCTAGATAGTAGATCTTAGACTTCTGTTGATTATTAAATTACTAGAAGCAGAAAGCCACTCAATCTTGAGTGGCTTTCTGCTTCTAAACGAACTTCGAATATATCTAAAATCTAACGTCTAGTATCTAGTATCTATGAATTAAACAGCTGCTCATAATACTCATGTGCCATGCGGTTAGACTCGAAATGAGGTACTACGTCACGCATACTCTGCTTGGTAATGCGCATCCAGCGATCGCGGTTGTGGTAATAAGTAGGCACAATCTCATTCTCCAGCAGGTTCATCAGGTTGTTATAATCCTGCTCATCCTGCCGCTCATCAGACATAGATGTATCTACAATAGGCAATACAAAACTGTTCTCACCATTTCGGGCATATTCTGGCAACCAGCCGTCCTGAACCGATACATTTACAGCTGCGTTCATCGAGGCTGTCATACCGCTTGTACCCGAGGCCTCTCTTGGGCGACGTGGCGTATTAAGCCAAATGTCACACCCCTGCTTCAGCTTCCTGGACAATTCGATTTCGTATCCGGTTAAAACGGCTACATTATCCAGCTGCTTAGATAGATTAACGAGCTTATTAAAAACATTGATGGCACCGTAATCAAACGGATAAGGTTTACCTGCCCAAATTACCTGTACCGGCATCTCTTTATTGGAGATAAATTCCATAAAGCGCTTCATGTCCCGCACCAATAGGTCAGCACGTTTATAAGCAGCAAAACGACGAGCCCAAACTATCGTCAGCACTTCAGGTTTAAACAGTTTGCCTGCCTGGTTAGCCACTTCTTTAAAGAGTTCCCGTTTCAGGTCCTGCTTGCGCCTGATCATAGAAGTATGGTCGTCGCGTTCCTGCGCATGCCACAGGTCCATATCTGCCCAAAAGTTAAAGTTCTGTGCATTGGTGATTGCTTTGATTTCGCAGACGCCCTCGTTTTCATACCACATATCGCGGGAAACCTCGCCATGTAGCTGAGACACGCCATTGGCTACTTTGGCAAGGCGCAACGCTGCCAACGTATGGCTGAACATCTGCCCATGCATGCCCGTCAACTCACGTACCTCCTCTAAAGTTGCTCCATTAAAGAAACTCATGTCATCAAGCAAGTGAATGTCATGTTCTTCGTTACCGGCTTTTTCAGGAGTATGGGTTGTGAAGACAAGGCGCTTGCGAATCTCGCTTAGCTTTCCGTACACTTCAAACAAACGGAAAGCCAATGGTAAGGCATGTCCTTCGTTCATGTGGTAGATATCAGACCCGCCAAGGGCCTCTACCACTTTAGCACCGCCTATACCTAACACTATACTTTGAGCAATGCGTGCACGTGGCTCCGGGTCATACAGGTGGTGCGTAATGGTACGGGCCAGATGGTCATTTTCGGGAATATCGGTGGTCAGAAAGTACATTGGAACCGTGCCGAACGTTTCAGGCTTCAACACCATTGCCTTTACGAGCACCGGATGCTGATCAACCAGCACACGCACAGTGATTCCAGAATCCTCCAGAAAAGAGTAGTTCTTTTCCTGGAAATGTGGCCTCATGGTTAGATCCTCGTTGCGCTCCTGATCATAATAGCCATACTTCCAAAGCATACCTATACCCACCATGTTCTGACGAAGCTCATACGCACTGCGCATATGGGAGCCTGCCAAAAATCCCAAGCCTCCAGAGTAAATCTTAAGAGCCTGATCTATGCCAAACTCCATACTAAAATAAGCTACACGCTTTTTGTATTTATCGTTTACCTCATAGGGATGATACCATCTGTTGTATTCGGATGCCATAAAGAAATATCGTTTTAAAGTTAATAACTGCTATACTTGGTTTTGCACAAGTACAGTTTGTCAAGAAGTATGCCCAAAGCAGCGCACACAGTATAAAACCTACGCAAACAGGAGTAGATAGATTTTAAAGATCATGAAAAGAGCCTATTAAGCCCAGTTGAATGCTTTTCGCGCCAACCATGGAGTATAAGTATATCACCTTGCTTAGCTACACAAACAATTTCATAGGCAGTTAACCTAACAGCTAACAGGTGTTTCCCAATCTGAAACTAACTTTATAAAAAGTGAGACACACTGGAATAAAATTTTAGTTCTCAAAATTAGGAACCAAAAGAACCTTTTAATACCTTTGTTGTGTTCTTACTACAAGACGAGAAAAATAAGAACTATGAAATTGAATGAAAAGCAACATGCATTAATAGAGCGGATTGGCATCTTTCACGAGAGAGTCGGTATTCAGCCTGTTGCTGGTCGCATAATGGGGCTGCTTTATGTATCTGACAGGCCTGAACTAAGTTTTGATGAAATACGTGAGACGCTTGGCATAAGCAAGAGTGCTACCAGCAATGCATTAAACCTGCTTCAGCAGCTGAATAGAATCGATTATATTACCTTTAATGGAGACAGAAGGCGTTACTTCAGACTAAACTTGCGCAGATGGCGTGATTCTTTTGCAAATGAGATAGACAGTATTACAGACTTTTCTATCACCTTACAGGAAGTAGTTGCCATGAGACCACCAGAAACGGTAGAATTCAATAAGGATATTGTAGAATTGGCAGGCTTCTTGAAGTACTTACATGCTGAGATTCCACTTTTGTTGAAGCGCTGGGA
>NZ_JBHTLD010000041.1:0-25935 GCF_042678745.1 Pontibacter rugosus
GATTTCGGGATCGATTCTGAAAACTGTGAAAGACAAGAATGATACTTAATTCGAACAGAAATAATTTTTAATTATTAATTCGTAATTCCTAATTGAATATAATATGAGCTTAGAAGTTAAAGTGCCTGCCGTAGGTGAGTCGATCACTGAGGTAACCATAGCCCAGTGGCTAAAGAAAGATGGCGACCGTGTGGAAATGGATGAGGTGATTGCTGAGCTGGAATCTGACAAAGCCACATTTGAACTGCCAGCCGAAGCCGCAGGCATTTTACGCATTGTAGCACAGGAAGGCGATACCATTGATGTAGGCGCCGTGATCTGCAGAATTGACCAGGATGGTGCTGCTGCATCTGCTCCGGCGGCCCCTGCTGCGGAGGCATCACAGCCTGCCGCAGAAGCCTCAGCCCCAGCTGCGGTTGCGGGTGAGCCTGTAGAAATGAAAGTGCCTACCGTAGGTGAGTCTATCACAGAGGTAACCATTGCCAGCTGGTTGAAAAACGACGGCGACCACGTAGAAATGGACGAGGTTATTGCTGAGCTGGAGTCTGACAAGGCTACATTTGAGTTGCCAGCCGAAGCTGCAGGTACACTTCAGATCGTGGCTCAGGAAGGCGATACGGTTGAGATAGGTGGTATGCTTTGCAAAATAATTCCAGGTGCTGGTGCTTCAAACGCACAGGCACAGGCGAATGCAAAACAAGATGCTGCTACGCAGAAAGTAGCTGCACAGCCAGCTGCTGCTACATCAGGTGCGCAAACCTATGCTTCTGGTACGCCATCTCCGGCTGCCGGCAAAATCCTTTCTGAGAAAGGCATCAACCCAAATGAGGTGCAGGGAACAGGACGTGATGGTCGCATTACGAAAGAAGATGCGCAGAACGCACAGCAGGCTGCTGCTAAACCAGCTGCCGCTGCTCCTAAGCAAGAGGCTACTGCATCTAATGAAGCTCCGGCTGCTGCAGGCGAGCGCAACCAGCGCCGTGAGAAAATGAGCTCACTGCGCAAAACGGTAGCCCGTCGTTTAGTAACAGTTAAAAACGAAACGGCCATGCTTACTACCTTCAATGAGGTGGACATGAAGCCGATCATGGATATACGTTCTAAGTATAAGGAGAAGTTCAAAGAGAAGCATGATGTAGGCTTAGGCTTTATGTCTTTCTTCACAAAGGCTTGTACTGTAGCTCTGCAGGAGTGGCCAGCGGTAAACGCACAGATTGATGGCAACGACATGATCTTTAATGATTTCTGTGACGTGTCTATCGCTGTGTCTTCTCCAAAAGGCTTGGTAGTGCCGGTTATCCGCAACGCAGAACAACTGTCGCTGGATGGTATTGAGAAAGAAGTTATCCGTCTGGCCAAGAAAGCCCGCGATGGAAAACTTTCAATCGAGGAAATGACAGGTGGTACTTTCACGATCACCAACGGTGGTGTGTTTGGTTCTATGATGTCTACACCGATTATCAACGCGCCGCAGTCGGCTATACTTGGTATGCACAACATCGTGCAGCGCCCAGTAGCTGTTAACGGACAAGTAGAGATCCGACCAATGATGTACCTGGCGCTGTCTTACGACCACCGTATCATCGACGGCCGCGAGTCAGTTTCCTTCTTAGTTCGTGTGAAGGAGTTGCTTGAGGATCCGATGAGACTGCTTTTAGGCGTTTAATCTATAGGGATAATGGAGGAGGAGAGGCTGAAGAGTTTGCTCCTCCTTTACATTTATAAGTTTTATAGCAGAATAACCCACCCCTGCCCCTCCAAGGAGGGGAATTTCTGCAAGAGTAAATTATTCCCCTCTCGGGAGGGGTAGGGGTGGGTTTCACATTCATAAAGAAATCAAATACAAAAACGAGAGTAGGTCTCTCTTTAAAGTATAGAAAGATGAAATACGATGTAACCGTAATCGGTTCTGGTCCTGGAGGCTACGTAGCAGCTATTCGCTGTGCACAGCTGGGCCTGAAAACCGCAATCATAGAAAAATATACAGTATTAGGTGGTACTTGCCTGAACGTAGGTTGTATCCCGTCTAAGGCGCTGCTCGATTCGTCTGAGCACTACCACAACGCGGCTCATTCTTTTAAAGAGCATGGCATTGAGCTGGAGAACCTGCAGGTAAACCTGCAGCAGATGATTCAGCGCAAGGCAGGTGTGGTAAAGTCGAACAACGACGGTATCTCTTACCTGATGAAGAAAAATAAGATCGATACTTTTTACGGCCTTGGTTCTTTCGTGAGCAAGAACAAGATTAAAGTAACAGGTGTAGATGGCAACGTGCAGGAGATTGAGACAGAGAAAACGATCATCGCGACAGGCTCTAAGCCAACGTCGCTTCCTTTCCTGCCAGTTGATAAGAAGCGCATCATCACTTCGACAGAGGCGTTAACGTTAACAGAAATCCCGAAAAACCTGATAATTATCGGTGGTGGTGTTATTGGTCTGGAACTTGGTTCTGTTTATGCCCGCTTAGGTGCTAAAGTACAGGTGGTGGAGTACATGGATTCTATCATCCCAACTATGGACCGTGCACTAGGTAAAGAGCTGCAGCGTGTCCTGAAGAAAACACTCGGCTTCGAGTTCTTCTTCAACCACAAAGTAACTGGCGCTACCAACGAAGGTGAGACTGTAAAAGTAACTGCTGAGAACCCGAAAGGCGAGTCTGTTACCTTTGAAGGTGACTATGTGTTAGTGTCTGTAGGCCGTAAGCCATACACGGAAGGCCTTGGGCTGGAGAATGCTGGTGTACAGATGGGCGAGCGCGGCATGATTGCTGTGAACGACCACATGGAAACCAACGTGCCGGGCATTTTCGCTATCGGTGATGTGGTGCGTGGCGCTATGCTGGCCCACAAAGCCGAGGAAGAAGGTGTATATGTGGCTGAACACATCGTTGGCCAAAAGCCGCACATCAACTATAACCTGATCCCGGGTGTGGTTTATACTTGGCCAGAAGTGGCAGGTGTAGGTTTCACTGAGGAGCAGCTGAAGGAGCAGGGCCGTGCGTACAAGGCTGGTTCATTCCCATTCAAAGCGTCTGGCCGTGCCAAAGCATCTGGCGATACAGACGGTTTTGTGAAGGTATTAGCTGATAAAGAAACAGACGAAATTCTGGGCGTGCACATGATTGGCCCACGTATAGCAGACCTTATTGCTGAAGCGGTAACTGCCATGGAGTTCCGTGCATCTGCCGAGGATGTAGCCCGTATGAGCCACGCGCATCCTACCTATGCAGAAGCCATGAAGGAAGCATGTTTGGCGGCTACGGAGAACCGTGCTATCCACATCTAAGCGTCTTTATTGATTACGTATTTACTGGCAGCGCCACCCCTAGGGGTGGCGCTGTTTGTTTGTAGAGGAACAGCACGCGAACAGGAAGTTAATGCTGCTTTACTTGCCAAACTTCTTTTTGAAAATCAAAAAATTTCCGCCTCCCAAGCAACCTTCGTTATACCTCCTGCATCTATTAAGCAGAGACTCAGGAACAAGTATAACCTTAACTATACAACTATGATGAAGAAATTACAACTGCTGGTGGTAGTGCTCATGCTGCCCCTGCTTGCATTCGCACAAAAAAGCGTTAGCGCCTCAGAAATCCTTGCTAAAATAAACCGTGGGGAGGCCGTATCTTACAAGAATGCCACTATCGAAGGTGACTTGGACATGACAAAGCTCCAGAATATGAAAATGAAGCAGGATGGCAAAAATTCTACAAAAGAGTACACCAGCACTGTAACAGCGCCTTTAACATTTGTGAACTGCACCTTTAAAGGAGATGTACTGGCCTACTTTAATCCTGAAAACGGTATAAACCTGAAAATATCTAAAAACGAGCTGTACAAAACAAACTTTGAGAAGGATGTGGTTTTTGAAAACTGCTCATTTAAAGAAGGAGCCGCTTTTAAGTATAGCGCGTTTGATGGCAAAGCTTCGTTTGTGAGCAGCCGTTTTGCTGAAGAGGCGCTGTTTAAGTATGCAGAATTTGAGAAAGGCGTAAACTTCAGCAATGTGCGCTTCGAAAGAGATGCCAACTTTAAATATGTGGAGTTCCCGGAGATGGTAAGTTTTGCTGGTGCTGCCTTTAAGCAAGAAGCTAATTTTAAATATACCAAATTTGAGGGAGGGGTAAATTTCGAGAAAGCGAGTTTCGACGGTGCTGCTAATTTTAAATATGCCAAAATCTCAGACAATTTTAACATAAAGGGAGCCCGGTTTAACGGTGGCGATGACTTTAAGTATACCCAGCTCAACAACAGGCAGGTGTCGCTTACTGCACTGCTGGACATGAACAAATAGGTCTTTTATTTCATAGCAAGCAAGTATCGCTGCCTCTATCCAGGTGGCGATACTTGTTTACAGCCCCTGCACTAGCTCAAATATACTACCCAGCCCTTTTTCAGAAGTATAACTTTTTATGGGCGGCAGCTCCAGCCATTCTGCGCGCACCTGGTTAAGCAAGCCTACATGGGCAGGTTGGCTATATTTGCTGCACGCTATAGAGGCAGCAATAGCCGTTTTAAGATGATTCGCTTTTACACGCAACGTATGGAGGGCATAGCGGCCAGGGTGCAGGTGTACGTACCTTCCTTCTGCCAAACCCCAACGCAAAGTCCAGTTAGAACCATCGGAGAGGGGCAGCAACTGGTAGCCGGAAGTGCCAAGGTAGCTCAGGTATGCTTTGGGCTGTAGCAGTTGGCGCTCCTGCAAGTATAAAATTGTTTCTTCTGCTATCTGTTCAGGCGTTAAAGAGCCCAGGTACAAATCTAATTGCGAGCTGCCGATGGTGCGAAGGGCGTCCCGGAGCAGCTGCTCCGTTGCAAAGGTGTTGTCCCGCACAAATTTCCGGATATACCCTAAATGATGTTTGAGCGGGTGAAACAGGACGGGCTTTGGAAGCAGGGGCTTAAGCATCTGCTTTTCTACGCAGCAGCTAGTAGTATGATGTTTATATCATTTTTGAATTTCGCCTATGCAAGTGGAGTAGAATGGAAAAGGTTCTGGCAAAGCGGCTTTTTTATGTCTCTAAAGTATAACCATACCGCTGTAGCCTTTACCTTTGTGCTACTTATACTTATAGCACATCATGGCACAGCATTATAACACTCCTTCGGCTATACAAATCGTTGATTTCAATGTTTTCTATGCCCAGGCCTTCTACGACCTTAACCACGAGTGGATTTCTAAATACTTTGTGATGGAAGACGCCGATACAAAATCGTTGACAGATCCGCAAGATTACATTATTAACAAGGGTGGCTATATATTGATGGCGCTGTTCAATGGCGAGCCTGTAGGCACCTGTGCATTGCTAAAGGATGGAGAGGGTGTTTTTGAGCTGGCTAAAATGGCGGTGGCTCCTAAAATGCAGGGCATGAAGATAGGTAAAATGCTCGGAGAAGCTGCTTTGGACAGAGCGCGACGTGCTGGTGCGAACAAAGTGTATCTGGTGTCAAACCGCCGCCTGCAAACTGCTCTAAGTCTGTATGAACGCTTAGGTTTTGTGGAGGTGCCAATGCCGCCGAGCATATATGAGCGTGCTGATATAAAAATGGAGTTGGAGTTGAAATAGGGGAGATAAGGGTTTATACTTACTTCTGTAGCAACAGTTGGTTTAACCCCTCTCTCTGGCGCAAGTCTTCAGACTTGTGTCCTACTATGATGTTGAGTTTGTAACTCGACTGGCTTGGAAAGCCATACTTGCACAGCGGAGGCTATACTTGTTTCAGTCATGCTTATATAGCCGCTGTTTGCCGAAACTTCAGCCAAGCTATCCATACTAGCTTCTGTTCCTCCTCCAGTTCCCAAATACCCATCGTTTCACTTCTAGCTTTGGAGCGCTCACGGCCGCGAGGCCCCGTCCTCGGGCATCGCGCTGTGCAATTGAAGCTGCCATCGCTGCGCTGCAGGCTGCCCTTCGGGCACCGCATCAATTACAAGGCGCTCAACCCAAGGACTGGAATCTGTTCAGCAGCCATAGCTTTTGCTTCTTACAAATAAGGATTTGTAGGGACAGGTCGTGACCTGTCCGCGCGATACCACCGGCCATAATACTTATACTTCAGCGGCGCCAGTTACAGATTCCTCTCCTTATTAAAAAAGAGTTCAGTGGTGGTAACCCACAAATGCAAAAAGGCCCAAAGTCAGATTTTATCTTCCAACTTTGGACCTTCTGCCATTCTTAACGCTACTTAATACTCCCCTTCATCACCACCACCCTCTTCTCGATCACCTTGCTCACCGCGGCGGTTGTTGCTATTGTCACTATTGATGCGGTAGGTAAAGCCCAGGTAAATAATTCGGCTCTGGCGGCGGTTGTTACTTTCGGTTCTAAACTCAGGGCCATAGCTCAGGAAGTAAAACTGGCGCGTGTTAAAGATATCGGATACACGCAGCGATATAGTTCCGTTTCCTTTCAGCACATCTTTTTTCATGCCCAAATCAGTGCTAAACATTTCCTCCATGCGGCCTTGTATATCGGCAGATGGAGAACGATAGAAGCCTGAAAGCTGAATATCCAGGTCTTTCCAAACTGTCATGTTGGAGTTGAGTTTTGCATTCCAGCTAAACTGTGCATTGTTCAGTTCTGTGTCGTCTTGAGTTGTGTTAAGCTCCGTTCTGAAGCCCGACCAACTGGCATTTAGCTTCCACCAGTTGGTAACAGGGTAGTTAGCTCCAAACTCAAAGCCATAGGCGGTGTTATCTGAAAGGTTAATAAACGTTGTCTCTGTGCCTGGTTCTCCTGTGTCTGTAACTAAAGTAGAAGACGGTCTTCTGAATCGCTCAATTTCATCAGTTGTTTGGCGATAGAAGATACTGCTGTTCAAAGAGGCATTCCCCCAGTACCGCAGATAGCCTAATTCCAGCGAGTTTACAAATTCAGGCTTCAGTTTAGGGTTCCCGTAGTTGATGTTAAAGATATCTGATCGATCTACAAAAGGATTCAGGAAGCGGCTTCGGGGCCTGTTGATGCGGCGGCTATAGCTAAACTGTATCTTGTTGTTATCGTCGAAGTCGTTGGTAATGAATAAAGTAGGGAACAAGCTAAAGTAGTTGTTTTCGTCCTGGAAATCCGCTGTACGCAAATCCGAGGTAGTATAGGTTTGTTCTGCACGCAGCCCCACCTGATAGCTGATGGTCTTAAACTTATTGCTATAGTTGGCATATACGGCGTGTACCAGTTCATCATACACAAAATGATTGCTGCTGGTATCATTATACATGAATTGATTAGAGCCAAAGTCGTAGTTGTAGAAGCGGGAATCTTCATCTAAACGCTCAAATGTACTTCTGAAACCAGCCTCCAAGCGGCTGTTCTCTGTGATAGGATGAACATAATCGGCCTTGGCCACAAACTCGTAGTTGCCGTCATCTACTAGCGTCTGCTGTACCTCTGACAAGTTTTCCTGCTCAAGCTCCCTGAAAATACTTACTTCCTCATCTACATTTGTGTTATACACTAAATCAGCGGTAAGTTCTTGCCCTTTGCGGTCAAAGGTTTGTCTGTAGCCTAAGGTCAGGTCTATTGCCTGTTCATCTTCTGTCTCTTCTGCGTTACGCTGGCGGGTGCGGGTTAATAGCCTGTTTTCGTCCAGGAAGCGGTAATTTATGTTGTTGGTGCCTTCATCCTTTCCAAAGCGATATAATGCTGAAGCTGATAAAGTATGCCTGGGTGTTAAGTAGTAGTCGGCACCAAGGCGGAGGTTATGAGATATGTCTGTGCTGGTGCGATCTCCCTCCTGCAGGCGGTAGCTGGTGCTGTCTAACAAACCGGCTTCATTATAATAATAGTTCGTAGTGTTACTGTTTCTGAAACCTGGCCTGGTGCGCTGCCTGAAATCGTAGCCTCCGTTCAACGACCATTTATTATAGCGGTAGTTCAGATTAAGGGAAGAGTTATAGTTGTCATAAGTACCGGCTGTAACAGAGGCAGCGCCATTAAAGCCAGGCTTCTTCTCCTTTTTCAGTACCAGGTTGATAATGCCCGAGGTGCCTTCGGGGTTATACTTGGACGAGGGATTCGTGATAAGCTCTATACTTTCTATCAGGTTGGCCGGAATCTGGTCCATGGTAAGGTTAGATAGGGCAGAGCGTTTGCCATCTATAAGTATGGTTACGTTAGCGCTGCCACGCATACTTACGTTGCCATCAATGTCTACCGCTACAGAAGGCAGGTTCTGCATCACCTCAGCCACAGAGCCGCTTTGTGCGGCTGGGTCCTGGCTTACGTTTACTACCCTCTTGTCCAGGTCATACTCTACCAGCTGCTCCTGCGCCACAATCTCCACTTCGCTTAGCCTGGTAGCAGAGGCCTTCACCTGTAGGGTGCCGAGGTTGGCAGTAGGGTTATCAGCCGTAATATTGATATCAGGAACAAACTTAGTCGGGTATCCCACCATGGAGGCACGAAGTATAAAGCGGCCGTAGGGCAACCGGTCAAGTATAAAAAGGCCTTGCGCAGTGGTAGTTGCGCCTGTTACCAGGCTGGAGTCTTTAGCTGACAAGAGTACAATATTTGCAAACCCTATCGGGGCTTTTGAATCGCCTTCAACTAAAGTGCCTGTAACTTTGCCTCTTGTGGTGCTCTGTTGCTGCGCCTGCAGGAGCAAGGGGCAGACAAGAGCTAGAAACATCAATAAAAAAGAACGGTAACGGTAAGTATAGATTTTCATAGTTGTAGGCACACGGGATTAAAGAACAGCTTCCTTTTTACAGTTGCCTATCCTAATCAGGAAAGGAAAAAGCTGTTCGCAACAAAAGCTATACTAATACAGACATGAAAGCAGCAGAAGGGTTTAATAATGAGGCTGTTTTTTAGTAAGGTGCTGATTTCAGTGGTGTTAATAAGAAGGTGCGCTCTTGCTGCATCGGTACAAATAAGAGAAGCACGGGTATGTTCCGTGCTTCTAAGAAATGTGTTATGGTGGGTATTTATACTTCCTGCGCTAGTATTTTGCTCAGGAAATCCCATACTACCACGCCAGTAGCTACCGAGATGTTAAGCGAGTGCTTGGTGCCAAACTGCGGAATTTCCAGTGCAAAGTCTGATTGATTGATAACTTCCTGCTCCACTCCAAAAACTTCGTTGCCAAGCACAAGGGCATACTTCTGCTCAGGCTGTGGTTGAAACTGGTTTAGCATCAGGCTGTTCTCGGCCTGTTCTACTGAGCCTACTTTATATCCTTGCGCCTGTAGCTGCTTTACCAATTCCAAAGTGTCAGGCACATGCTCCCATGCTACTGATTCCGTAGCGCCCAAGGCTGTTTTCTCGATATCGCGGTGAGGCGGTTTGCCGGTAATGCCGCAGAGATATACTTTCTCGGCCATAAAGGCGTCGGCGGTACGAAACACCGAACCTACATTATTCAGGCTGCGCACATTATCGAGCACCAAGACTAACGGTATTTTTTTCTTATTTTTGAAATCTTCAACCGAGTCACGGTTGAGGTCATCCATCGAAAGTTTACGCATAATTTTTAGACGCTAGACTTTAGACATAAGACACAAGACCTTTTATCCCCAGCGCTGCTGCAAAGGTCCGGCAGTTTTGGGCAAAAGTCAAACTATAATACCTATCGTATTGAGGGCAGGTATTACAATAGACACTCATTCAGCAATGGCTCTAATGTGTTTAATGCTTCTTATAAAAAGTCTAACATCTAGTATCTAACATCCAGAAAGAAAGTATGAAAGGAGGAGATAAAGGCACTGTAACCCCGCTTATGAAGCAGTACAATGCGATCAAAGCAAAGCACCCGGGGGCGCTGCTGCTATTCAGGGTAGGAGACTTTTACGAAACCTTTGGCGAAGATGCCGTGAAGGCGAGTAAAATATTGGATATCGTGCTAACGAAACGTGGGGCTGGCTCACCTTCAGAAATTGCGCTGGCTGGTTTTCCGCACCACTCCCTGGACACATACTTGCCGAAGTTAGTACGTGCCGGTGAGCGCGTAGCCATCTGTGATCAATTAGAAGATCCCAAAACGGTAAAAGGCATTGTAAAGCGTGGCGTAACAGAGCTGGTAACGCCTGGGGTTTCTTTTAACGATCAGGTGCTGGAGCGCCGCAGCAATAATTACCTGGCGGCAGTGCATTTTGGTAAAGCTGAGGTTGGTATATCTTTCCTTGATATCTCTACAGGCGAATTTATCACTGCCCAAGGAGACAAAAACTATATCGGTAAACTACTGCAAAGCCTGGCACCGGCAGAGGTATTGTTCTGTAAGCGTGAGAAGGAGCGGTTTATGGAGCTATACGGCCCCGACTTCCGCTACTATGCACTGGAAGAATGGGTTTTCAGCCATGACTTTGCCTATGAATCGCTGACGCGCCAGTTCGGCACCACTTCGCTTAAAGGTTTTGGTATTGAAGGTATGGCAGAGGGTATTATCTCAGCAGGAGCCATACTTCATTACCTGTCCGAAACACAGCATAACGAAATCAGCCATATAGCCACTATCTCGCGCCTGGAGGAGGACAAGTATGTATGGCTGGATAGGTTTACCGTGCGCAACCTGGAGCTGCTCTACCCGCAGCACCCGGAAGGCGTACCGCTGATTGAGGTGCTGGATCAGACCATTACTCCCATGGGAGCGCGCCTGCTGAAGAAGTGGGTGGTGCTGCCGCTGAAAGATGTCGTACAGATTCGCCGTCGCCTGGATACAGTAGAAGCTCTGATGAAGCACGATGAGCTGCTGGACGAACTGTATACCCACCTAAAGCAGATAAACGACCTGGAGCGCCTGATTTCTAAAGTTGCCGTGCGCCGCGTAAACCCGCGCGAGCTGGTGCAGTTAGCCAAGGCGCTCGAGGCTATACTTCCGATTAAAAAGATTTTAGCTGCCAGTGATATTCCGGCCTTGCAGAAGTTAGCAGACCAGCTAGCACCCTGCGATGGACTGCGGGAAGAGATACGTAACACGCTGAAGCCTGAGCCACCCATGCTCACTAACCAGGGCAACATGATCAATGAGAGCGTGAATGAGGAACTGGATGAATTGCGTGCTATCGCTTTTTCAGGCAAAGATTACCTGGCACAGGTGCAGCAGCGTGAGATTAAGAACACCGGCATCAGCTCCCTCAAGATTGCTTATAATAAGGTGTTTGGCTATTACCTGGAGGTAAGCAACGCACACAAAGATAAAGTGCCCACCTCCTGGATTCGGAAGCAGACGCTGGTAAATGCCGAGCGCTACATTACCGAGGAGCTGAAGACGTATGAAGAGAAGATTCTGAATGCAGAGGAGCGCATTTTTACGATTGAGTTTGGTTTGTACAACGAGCTGGTACTGCACGCACTGGATTATGTAGCCCAGATACAGCAGAATGCCAAAGTAATCGGCGTGATCGATTGCCTCAGTTCTTTTGCCAACATTGCACAAAGCAGCAATTATGTAAAGCCGGAAGTAAGCGATACACTTATACTTGATATTAAGAAGGGACGGCACCCGGTAATTGAGAAGCAGCTGCCATTAGGAGAGACGTATGTGCCCAACGATATCTTCCTGGATAACGAGGAGCAGCAAATCGTAATTATTACCGGACCAAACATGGCCGGTAAAAGCGCCTTGCTGCGCCAGACGGCGCTGATTGTGCTGATGGCTCAGATAGGAGCTTTTGTGCCCGCAGAGGCCGCTAAAATTGGTATAATCGATAAAATCTTTACACGTGTTGGAGCCTCAGACAATTTATCGAAGGGTGAGTCAACGTTTATGGTAGAGATGACCGAAACGGCTAGTATTCTGAATAACCTGTCGGACCGCAGCCTGATACTGATGGATGAGATTGGCCGGGGCACGAGCACGTATGATGGCATCTCGATTGCCTGGGCTATTGTAGAGCACCTGCACAACCATCCGCAGTTCCGGGGTAAAACGCTTTTCGCCACGCATTACCACGAGCTAAACCAATTGGCTGAGGATCTGCCACGCGTAAAGAATTATAATGTGTCGGTGAAAGAGACTGGCGGTAAGATCCTGTTTATGCGCAAACTGGTAGCGGGTGGCAGCGAGCACAGCTTTGGTATACATGTAGCACAAATGGCGGGTATGCCGAACAATGTAGTGCTGCGTGCCAACGAGATCATGCACCACCTCGAAAAAGAGAAGGTTTCTGATCAGGCACCGCAGCAGAAGATGAAGACCGCACCGAAGAATAATTACCAGCTCAGCATGTTCGAGCTGCACGACCCACAGCTGGAGCGCGTAAAGGAGCTGATGGAGCAGCTGGATATTAACACCATTACACCTGTGGAGGCCCTGCTGAAACTAAATGAGCTGAAATTGTTACTGCAGGACAAGAAACAGGAAGCAGTTAAATAAAAGTTATACTTACAGGGGCTTCATAGCCCCTGCTTTGTTTTAGATGATGGTAACCAAAGTGTAGTTTATACTTGTTTTTTGCATCAGGAAGTATAAATTTGCCTTAGTAATAGCGTGCTGCAGCAGGTAGCCCAAAGAGACTTGAAAACATTTTGAAATTTTTCTCCCTGATTATCAGTTGGAAATACAGCTGAAGCAGAAAAATTTTAGACAGACTATTGACAAGTGAGATTTTGTCTCTATCTTTGCATCACTAAATCACTACGGCGGTTTAGTAAAAACAAAAAGCGGGAGTAGCTCAGTTGGTAGAGCGCGACCTTGCCAAGGTCGAGGCCGCGGGTTCGAATCCCGTCTCCCGCTCAGCAAAAGAGATAAAGACGTTGTTCAACACAACGTCTTTGTTTTTTAAGCTAACCTCTTCGGAGTCGTTCCGAAGATGCCGGGATGGTGGAACTGGTAGACACGCAAGACTTAAAATCTTGTGAGCGCAAGCTCGTGCGGGTTCGATTCCCGCTCCTGGTACTTAAGCCTGCTATACTTTTAAAGTATGGCAGGCTTTTTTTATGCACAAAATACTGCTGCCTATCCTAAAGCATTACTCTAAAGTAGCTATATTGAATAAAGTATCCTCTGATATACTATTGGAAGAACCTTCTTCAAGATTGAATATCGAAAAGATCTTGATATTATAGATAGTGTCTGGTATGGGGCCGCATCAAAGCAAGACCTAAAGCAGGCTTTGATGGCAGGTTTAGAAGTACATGAGACAACGGACTGTCCTTACAGAATGAATGATAACTGTGATTTTTCAGTTCCGTGGGCTGATGCAATATCATGGCTAGAAGAAGTATGGTTGCCATGTGTGTACAACTTAGGTTTAAGGTGCTTAGCTCACATAGCGCATCAGCATTCTTTTAGCGAAACAGCGGGAGAAGGTATGCTTCTGGGGGAAATTGGGGAAAAAATAGAAGTTCGGCTGTTTAAACAACCGTGTGGGTGCCTATGCCTGGGTCAGGAGTTGCCAAGAGCGACACAGTTAGTCACAAAGCTTGTTTCAACAGAATCATTTATACATACAGAAGTAAGTTAACAGCGCATCTCATTGCTTTGATTTTGGATGCTTAACAGGGAAGGGCTACAGAAGAGCACACTACAAAAAGCAGCCTAATTCTATCAAGCATTTGACTCCTATCCTTTACCTCATGCAGAGATACCGTACTGTTTTAAAAGCATGTATAAGTCTCGGCTAAAGGCAATCCAATTAACTCCTAGTTAATGTAAATTCTAATAAGACAGTAAGTATAGACTTGTTATAAGATTGCTTCTTCTACTACCTGGCTAGTTCTTTCGTCCGGTTTGCATCAATGGCAAGTAAGATGAAAAGCAAAATTGTAAAAGACCACAAAGAAGATCCGCCGTAGCTGAAGAAGGGGAGTGGGATACCTACCACAGGAGCCAAGCCAATAGTCATACCTACATTCACCAGAAAGTGGAAGAAGATGATGGAGGCTACGCAGTAGCCATAGGTGCGGCCAAAAACCGACTTCTGCCTTTCTGCTATACTTACTACGCGGGTAAGCAGTAGCAGGAATAGCGCAATTAAAACGGTACTACCAATCCACCCGTGTTCTTCTCCAATCGTACAGAAAATAAAGTCAGTGCTTTGCTCCGGCACAAAGTCGAACTTGGTCTGCGTGCCTTCTAAAAAGCCTTTCCCCCAAAAACCGCCTGATCCGATCGCGATTTTAGATTGCGTTACATTCCAACCAAATCCCAGCGGGTCGGCCTCAGGATTAATGAGTGCTTTGATACGGTTTTGCTGGTGTGGCTGCAACACATCATTTACAAAGAAGTCTACGCTGAAGATCATGGCTACCACAACACCCCACAAAACAATCATTACTTTAAAGCGGCGTAGCAAGCGATAATCCAGCCATGTAGCCAGTGCCATAAGTATGGTGATACCAGCAATAAGGTATAGCTTGGGTACTAGCAGTGTAAGTATAAAAATTGCCGCTGCTGAGCCTCCAATGATGAGTATCAGGGGCGACATGCCTTCGCGGAAGTAGGCCAGCACAAAAGCAGCAAATACCAACGCAGAGCCGGTTTCATTTTGCATGATAATGATGGCAGGCGGAACCACCGTAATGGCGGCCAGAATCATCTGGTCCTTGAAGTTTTGCTGACGCAGATTTACCGTGCTCAAAAACTTAGAAGCAGCTAGCGCTGTGGCAAACTTAGCCAGCTCGGCAGGCTGCAAACGGATACCGGCCCCCAGATCGAGCCAGGAGCGCGAGCCGGCAATAGGCTTGGCAATGACCAGCGTTACCAGCAGCAGCAGTATAATAAAGCCGTAGATGGGATAAGCCAAGTGCTCGTATACTTTATGGTCTACCACCAGCAGTACCAGGATCAGCAAAAAAGAAGCTCCTATCCATGCCAGCTGCTTGCCTGAATTAATATCAAAGCTCAGGATGTTTACTACATTATCAGGGCTGTACACCGCAGCATAGATATTCATCCAACCTAGCGCTACCAACAGGAAGTATAGCAGTACCGTTACCCAGTCGAGGTGAGGCGTAACAAGGCCAGACGAGCGCCGGCTATGAGGCGCGTTTGCTAATCTATTTCCAAGTACTTTCTCCATAGCCTGCTACTTCGATTTGATGTTAAGGTATTCTCTGCTCAGCACCCATTTCTCCTGCTCCTTTATGGTCACTGTGTCAGTAAGGTATTTTTCAATCATCAGGCCTGCAATAGGAGCAGCAGACTGGCCTCCCCACTTGCCGTGCTCTACGTAAACAGCAATGGCAATTTTAGGATTGTCTTTCGGGGCAAAGGCCACAAACACCGCGTGGTCTGGCCCCTGCGGATTTTGAGCTGTACCTGTTTTGCCGCATACTTCGATACCTACCTTCTGGAGATTGGCTCTTCGGCCTGTACCTGAGCGCACTACTTCGGCCATACCTGTTATGATAGGCTCAAAGTGCTGTGCACTTACAGCAGCATAATTCCGTTTCTGATACTCAGGTAAAGGCTTCCCGTTCTCACCCACAGCGCGTATAATGTGAGGCTTGATATAATAGCCTTTGTTGGCAATAATAGCCATAAAGTTAGCCATCTGCAGTGGAGTTACACCCAGCTCGCCCTGGCCTATACTAAGAGAGTAAATAGTAGAGTATTTCCAGCGGTTCTTACCATACACCCGGTCATACATATCGGTAGAGGCTACAATGCCCTTTTTCTCACCGGGTATGTCAATGCCTAGCTGTTGCCCAAATCCAAAGCTTAGCACTTCTTCCCGCCACTGTTTCAAACCTAATGCCGTATCAGTAAAAGTATTTTTCGACTTATTTTGGTTGATAAGGGCTTTATAGGCCTGGTAAAAGTATGGGTTGCAGGAGTGCTGTACAGCCCCGTATAAATCAAGCGGAGAAGGGTGGCTATGGCAGTTAACTAATGATTTGTTACAAGCAAACTTAGTGTTTGGCGTGATGACGCCCTCCTGTAGCCCTATCAGCGCCTGCGTAAGTTTAAAAATAGATCCCGGTGGGTTTTGATCTGCCATGATAGGCCGATTAAACATGGTTTTGTTGGGCTCGGTTAATAGCGCCATGTAATTTTTGCCGTAGTCTTTGCCGGTAAACAGGTTAGGGTCATAGAATGGAGCAGAGATATAGGCCAGCACCTCTCCAGTGGCTGGTTCTATAGCCACAACGCTTCCCTTGGCGCCGTTCATGAGGTACTCCCCGTAAGCCTGTAAGTCCAGGCTAATGGTACTGGTGAGGTTTTGGCCAGCCACAGCCAGGGTATCGAAGGCACCGTCGCGGAAAGAGCCTTTCTCTACGCCACGCACGTTCACCATTTTATACTTCACACCCCGCTTCCCCATCAGGTACTGCTCATACTCCAGTTCTATCCCGCTCTTGCCGATATAATCGCCGGGGCGGTAACCTTTGTAAGTAGAGTCTTCCAACTGTTTTGGGCTTATCTCAGCGATGTAGCCTAAGGCATGTGCCAGGCTTTGATGCGGATAACCACGTGCTGTTCTGGCGTTGATATAAAATCCTGGAAAATCTATCAGGTTGCCCTGTATGTAAGCAAACTCTTGCGTGCTAAGCTTTTGGTAGAATGGGGAAGGCTGTACATAAGAAAAGGCACGTGCTTTCTTCAGGCGGTCACGCACATCCTCTAAAGGCAGCTTTACCAGTTCTGCCAAGCGCAGGGTATCCAGTTGTTTTATGTCTTTCGGGATTACCATCAGATCGTACACAGGCGTATTCTGAACCAGCAATTTGCCGTTGCGGTCGTAGATAAGGCCCCGAAAAGGATATTGAATGACAGGCTTGATAGCGTTAGTTTCGGCAGCCTGCTTGTAGCTGCTGTCTACCACCTGTATGTAAAAGAGCCGGAAGGCAAAAACGACACCTACTAAAATAAAGATGCCCTGAATAATGTATTTTCTGTTTTCTAAGTAGTTCATCGATAGTCCATTCGCTCTCGTTTAGAGGAGAAGAACAGGAGTTGTAAAATTACCATCACTAATGCTGTAAACAAGGTGCTAAGCAGAATTTTAACCATCGTGTACAGGGCTGTTTGGAAAGAGATAGTCTCCAGGAAAAAAACAGCTGTATGGTGCACTATCACCAGCGTAAACGTATAAGCCAAAAACCAGCGCCAGCCCATCGTGTGGATGTTTACAGCGTCGCCACTGTCGTAACCATCGCGTGGCGTAAGAAGGTTCAATACCAATGGCCTTAAAAATGCCAGCAGTACGCTTGCCGCCGCATGTATGCCCATGGTATCATAGAAGATATCTACCGTGAAGCCTACAATAAATCCAAGCACCAACAGCCATACCCTGCTGATACCCAGTGGTAAAAACAACAGGAACGCTACATAGATAAAGCAGAAGCCTGTGCTGTAAAGTACAAGGCTATCCATCAGTAGAATTTGCAGCGCTACAAACAGAAAAAAATGTGCGATATGTTTCAAACCAAATCTACTGTTCATCGGGAAGTATACCTGCGTTTTGTTCTAGGGTGTCTCGCTCTATCTTGTACATATTCTCCACCACATACACATAGGATAGCTGCGAAAAGTCTACTGCTAATTGCACCTCAATGGTATAGAAGCTCTTGTCGGGCTCTTTTTCTATAGAGTTGATAGTGCCGACCATGATACCCTCCGGGAAAACCGTATTAAAGCCACTCGTTATGATGGTGTCACCTTTTGCAGGCTTGATATGGAGCGGAATGTAGTCGAGCATTGCCGTTCGGTAATCACCGCCGGTCCATTTAATGGTGCCAAAGGTTTCGCTCTTCTTGATCTTTGCCGAAACCAGCATTTGTGAATGTAGGAGCGAGGTGACAGTAGCGTAGTGTTCTGACACGGTCTTTACACGGCCTACCACACCTTTAGATGACACGACGCCCATGCCTGGCTTTACACCATCTGCCGTTCCTTTGGCAATGGTCAGGTAGTTGTTCATGCGGCGCACAGAGTTATTGATAACCCGCCCGGCAACTAAGCTATAAGGGTACACCTGGCTCGTGTCAGTAGCCGTGTAGTAAGTTGTGTCTAACGTAGCTGTACTATCAGCAAGCGATAACTTCCGGTACTGCAATACCTCCTCCCGCAGCGCGGCATTCTCCCGCGCCAGCGTTTGGTTGATACTTGTCAGCCGGAAATAGTCGGTGATACCGCTTTGAAACTCGAGCACTTGCCCTACATACTTGTTAGCGGAGTTAAAAAAGGCTGCTCCCTGGTACGTATTGTAACGTACGATCAGGAAAACACACAGCACCTCCAGCAACAAGAACAGGATAAACGAACGGAACCGGTATATAAAGGCAAAAAGATTCCGCACCTGTTATGTCAGCAGCACATTTTTAAACCCTTCAATATTTTTGATGGCTGCACCTGTGCCACGCACTACCGCTCTCAATGGATCTTCGGCAATGTGGATAGGCAGTTTGGTTTTAGCTGCCAGTCGCTTATCAAGGCCACGTAGCAAAGCACCACCGCCTGTCAGGTGAATCCCGTTGTCATAAATATCGGCAGATAGTTCTGGTGGAGCGATTTCAAGCGCTTTCAGAACGGCTTCTTCAATTTTAGAAACAGACTTATCCAGGGCAATGGCAATTTCCTGGTACGTTACCTTGATAACCTTCGGAATACCCGTCATCAGGTCACGGCCACGGATTTCGTAATCGGCTGGAGGGTTTTCGATTTCTGTTAGGGCTGCGCCAACCTCTATTTTGATTTTCTCAGCAGAGCGCTCCCCGATCAGCAGGTTATGCTGGCGGCGCATATAGTCCAGGATATCTTTCGTGAACACGTCTCCGGCAATGCGGATAGACTGGTCGCACACAATACCGGAAAGCGCGATAACGGCAATTTCTGTGGTACCACCCCCAATATCCACGATCATAGAGCCAATCGGTTGCTCTACGTCAATGCCTATACCGATAGCGGCAGCCATCGGCTCCTGAATCATCCATACTTCTTTAGCGCCTGCATGCTGCGCAGAGTCACGTACGGCACGTTTCTCTACTTCTGTAATGCCCGAAGGAATGCAGATAACCATGCGGTGCGACGGCTGAAATAAGCGACGGCCGGTATCAATCATTTTGATCATACCACGAATCATCTCTTCTGCCGCATGAAAGTCGGCAATCACACCGTCTTTTAATGGCCTGATTGTCTTGATGTTTTCGTGCGTTTTTTCGTGCATCTGCATGGCGTTGCGGCCAATTGCAAGCACACGGCCAGTGGTACGATCTACAGCAATAATAGAAGGTTCGTCTACTACAATTTTATCGTTATGTATGATCAGGGTATTGGCGGTACCAAGGTCAATGGCTATATCGCTCGTTAAGAAATTAAATAGTCCCATGGTTATGTCTGAAGGCGTGCGGTAGCCCAGTTATATTTTCAATATACAATATTTCTAGTCAGAAACTTGCGGCAAAATTAGTGAAATTCGCTGGAATTAATAATGTAAGAAAGTTTCTGTTAGCCGAATTGCCATTTATTTATTACTAAAGTAGCTGTATAAGTATACTAGCCTGCTTTGCTAACGCATGTAGGGTGCATTAAATTGAGCTACCCGTTGTGGTATGGTTTAAGTATAAAAAATCCCCAGCCTCATCAGAAGCCGGGGATCTTGTTTATCACTAACTAGTTATACTTGGGAAGCCTAGTGCTTAAAGTGGCGAACGCCTGTCATCACCATGGCCATACCGTGGGCATCGCAATAATCGATAGAGTCCTGATCTTTAATAGAGCCACCTGGCTGCACTACTGCTTTTATACCTGCCTTATCTGCAATCTCCACACAATCCGGGAACGGGAAGAAAGCATCAGAAGCCATCACGGTTTTGCTTAGGTCAAACCCAAAGCTGTTGGCTTTCTCAATAGCCTGGCGCAACGCATCTACACGTGAGGTCTGGCCAACACCGCTCGAGAACATCATTTTATCTGTAGCCAATACAATGGTATTAGACTTGGTGTGCTTACAAACTTTGGCTGCAAATACCAGCGCTTTTTTCTCCTCAGCAGTAGGCATACGCTTCGTGGCTGTTTTAAAGTCAGCCTCCGTTTCGGTAGCTAGATCTTTGTCCTGCTCGATAAAGCCGTTCAGTAAAGTCTTGATCTGCTTTTTAGGCAGCTCTACTTGCTTTTGCTTCAGCAGGATACGGTTTTTCTTTGTCTTGAGCAGTTCCAGCGCATCGGCATCATAGTCTGGCGCGATCAACACCTCGAAAAACAGCTTGTTCAGCTCTTCAGCCACAGCCATATCGATGGTACGGTTGGCAATAATTACCCCTCCAAAAGCCGATACAGGATCAGAAGAAAGTGCGTTCAGGTAAGCCTCCTTCATGGTTTCGCCGGTGGCGCAACCGCAGGCGTTGGTATGCTTCAGTATAGCCACGGCTGGTTCCTCAAACTCAGCACCTAAAGCTACAGCGGCATCAACATCAACCAGGTTGTTATAAGAAAGCTGCTTTCCGTTCAGCTGCTCAAACAAATTTTCCAGCTTGCCATAGAAAGTGCCTTTCTGATGCGGGTTCTCTCCGTAGCGCAGCGGCGTGCTGTCCTGAATGCTTAGCTTTAGTGCTTCTGTTTCACCACCAGCGTTCATGTAGTTGAAGATGTGCGTATCGTAGTGAGAAGATACATTGAAAGCCTTAGAAGCAAAACGCTTGCGATCATCTAAATCTGTAGCACCGTTTTTCTCTTTTAAAAGCTCTACCACCTCATCATACTGCTCGCGCGACGACACGATCAGCACATCTTTAAAGTTTTTAGCAGCAGCACGAATCAGCGAGATACCACCGATATCAATTTTTTCGATCACATCAGCCTCCGATGCACCTGATGCTACAGTCTCCTCGAACGGGTAGAGGTCTACTACAACCAGGTCAATAGGCGGGATCTCGAATTTCTCACGCTCAGAGATATCGCTGTCGTTATCGCGGCGGTGCAGAATACCACCGAACACCTTAGGGTGCAGTGTTTTCACACGGCCTCCGAAAATAGAAGGATAGTCTGTCAGATCTTCTACAGCTACTACTTCAGCGCCTTGCTCCTCCAGGAAAGTTTGGGTGCCTCCTGTAGAGTAAATAGTAACGCCATGTTGCTTCAGTAGCTCCACCAGCGGCTCCAGACGGTCTTTATAATATACCGATATGAGAGCAGATTTTATTTTAACGGATTGCATGGGTAAGATTATTCTATGAGTTGATGATTGGGTTTAAGCTTTATTTTGCTGCGCCAGCAGTTGCTCTACTATTAACGGCAAATGCTGATGCTCTAGCTGAAGTACACGGGCAGCCAGATCTTCAGGTGTATCAGTTGGTAGCACAGGGCAGCGCTCCTGGAGTATAAATTCGCCTTTATCGTACTCCTCGTTTATATAATGTATGGTAATGCCCGACTCCGGCTCCTGCGCCTGTACCACGGCTGTATGTACGTTTAAGCCATGCATGCCTTTGCCGCCATACTTGGGCAGCAGGGCAGGGTGTATGTTGATGATACGGTTTGGGAAAGCACGCAGCAGGTTCTGCGGCACCAGCCACAGAAAGCCAGCCAGCACGATCAAATCAGGCTTAAAGCTTTGCACCTGCTCCAGTACTTTATCTGAGTTGATGAACTCATCGCGCGAAAACAAAAGAGCCGGGACGTGGAAGGTCTCGGCTCTTTTAAGGGCATACGCTTTCGGGTTGTTAGAAAACAGGGCGGCCACACGAATCGCTGGGTGGTGCTCAAAATGCTCCAGCAGGCGCTGCGCATTGCTCCCTGACCCCGAAGCGAAGATGACTATATTTTTCTTATCCTTTGGTTCCAAAAGTATGGGCTTGTAATGAAGCTGCAAATATAGCGGGTTTGGTTTTAGAAGGAAGCGAACAAGTATAAAAGTATACTTGCAGCTATCTATTCTTCCTCATAAAAATCTATCAGCGAGGCAAAGTAGGCCTCATCCCAACCTTCGGTAATCTCCTCGTAATCCTCATCCGGAATGTTGGTATGGCGCAGCTCTACTGATGTGCCATTCTTGTGCGGGTGTAACTTAATCGTGACAATAGAAGGCTCTTGCTGCTCTCCGAAATACCACTGCTGTACAATCTTTTTGTTAGGCTCAAATTCCAGGTTTTTGCCCTCTATGCTTCCTTCCCAAAGCGAAAAGTCCGAACCTGGCTCCTCCGACATTTCAGCGGGCTCTCCGGTCCACAGCTGTATGGTGTTCGGGTTTGTGAGCGCTACGTATACTTCCTCCGGCTCGGCAGATATGATGTAATATTTTTTATAGTCTTTCATGTTGTGTTAGATGTTAGTATCTAGACGTTAGATTCTAGACTAAAAAAGTCTATTGTCTAACGTCTGCTATCTAAAGTCCATTTACTTCCAATACTTTTCAATCGCTACGGCTACACCATCGTCTACGCTGTCTAGGGTGATTTTGTCGGCTACGGCTTTTACTTCTTCGCGGGCGTTGCCTACGGCTATGCCCATACCTACGGCTTGTAACATATCTATATCGTTGTAGTTGTCGCCGAAAGCCATTACTTCAGACAGCTTTATATTAAACTGGCTTTCTAGGAGTAGCTCCAAGGCTGTCGCCTTAGAAATAGCACTAGGGGCGATTTCAATATACGTGTCTTTAGAACGGTAAGCGTGTATCTGAGCTGCGTAGTTTTTGATCAGCTCCTGGTACAGTGCTTCAATCTCATCAGCCGGGCCCATACACATGATTTTGTGTGCCCCTGCTTCAGAACTATGCCACGCATCAAGTACAGCATCTAAAGGTGAGATGGTAGGCGTAACTTTCGTGTTGTTCTGTTCGCGTTTAGCCCAATAATCAAGTTGTGGGGCATACCAGTTGTCCTGCTCATAAAGGCTGATATGTATGTCAGTGCCTCTTGTCAGTTCGATGATAGCTGTGCACACAGCGGCTGGTACCAAGGTAGAATCTAGTTGTACGGGAGCTGTTTTGCCATCTTCAAAGTAAATAATGTAACCTCCGTTAAAGCAAACCAGCGGGTTGTGCAAGATGCCTAACTCCTGTTGCAGGTGCCGCATGGCGCTGGGCATACGCGAAGAGGCAAGCACTACAGGGATGTCTTTGTCAAGGCTCCTGAAGGTATCAATGGTGCGTTCAGACAATTGACGCTCTTTATTTAACAAGGTACCGTCTATGTCAGTACAAATTGCTTTCAGGTTCATGTAGGGAAGAGTGTATGAGGGCCGCAAGTTACAAGATACGCGCCGAAAACCCAGCCTTTGTCCAGGTGCTGCTAAAGAAGGATGCTAAGGTAGTGACTTCGTTAGCGTCGGTTCTAGCAAGAGATACCTGCTAAACTCTTCTGATCCTATCAGATATAACTCCAACAGCACACATTATCGTAAGTGTAAGCACAAGTTCCATCTGGGAAAAGGTAGAGGAGTACCAAAGAATCCTTTTTTGGAATTAAAGAATGAGTATAGAAGCAATAGTTGCAAGCAAATCAGCTCTCAGCCAACACAGTGTCTATTACTTTCTTTTTGCCTTTAACGACCAGGTATAGCGAAACTCAGCCACCTTATCGCCTTGCTCATCTGTTCCAATGCTAACAGTATCTACTGTAACCCCTTCGCCGGTTGCTTTTGTTGTTTCTACAGCCTCCAATATTGCTTTCCCGTCTTCGCAGGCAAACGTTATTTTGCCCACTGCCTTTTTTGTAAAGTCTGCTTCCATGTGCACCACCAGCATCGATACTACAGGTGCCGATTTGTATACGTGCATCATACACAGCACGCCTGTAGATAACTCTGCAGCCATACTAAGACAGGCAAAATAGATGGAGTTAAAAGGGTTCTTGTTGAGGTACTTGTAAGGAATAGTTACCTGTGCCTGCTCTTCTGAGATAGAGGCCACACGGAGGTCCGCCATATAGGCCATGGGCAGCTTAGCAAGCATGAATAGCCGGAACTTAACCGGAGAGGCAACTAATTGGCGGAACTGGACAGCAGAACTGGTTTTAGAAGTCATGAGTGGCTGTATTTTAAGCTAACGCAACAACGGCACTGCCTGCGGGCTTATAGGCCATTGCTGCACAAGTATAAATATAGCCAAATAAAAGTATAAGACGGCCTTACTTGGCGACTGCCTTATCACAATCTTTGCAGGTGCCCTGTGCTGAAAAGTGCAGGCGCTCCACTTTATAAGCATTTGGTAAGGATATAGCAGGAATATTTACCTCGTTCAGGCAAAAAGTCTGGCCACAGGAGGTGCAGTTAAAATGAATGTGGTTGTCGTGGTGATGCTGCTGAGAACAGGCTTCTTCCTGGCAAAGGGCAAACTTTACAGCTCCGGAAACATCGTTAATGCTGTGGATAAGCCCTTTTTCTTCGAAAGAATAAAGTGTGCGGTAAATGGTAACCCGGTCATAGCGATCACCGATAAGTTTTTCCAGGTCAGCGTGGGATAATGCAAAGTCGTTCTGCAAAAACTGCCGCAACACCTCCTGGCGGCAGCCAGTTTTGCGTAATCCATAATCCAGAAGCAGCTTCTGTGCTCTATCCATCTTTCTTAGCGCCTTTATCTTTAGAGATTGCAAATATACTCACATATCTCCTTAAAACATAAATTGTTAGTTTGAGCCAAAAAGCATGCTCAAAATCTACCTGATGGTCTCTAGCGGCACGCTTTTTATAGCTTACCTGCGGTTACTCAGCGGGCAATGGCGCTGCTATTACCCTCATAATGAGACCTGTCGGAATTTTGTGTCCCCTGGTTGCGCTTTTAAAACAAAGTATAAGCTTGTTATGAGGCTGTGATCTTAAGAGGGGTAGGTGGGGGATGGATCAAAAGGGATACTTATGCTTTTAATCTTAAAGACTAATGAGGTTGTTTTACTATGCTGCTTTACCATAGGAGGCGGAGTCTGTCATCTTATAGCAGTAGCATAGAGAGAATGCCCGTCAGCATGATCAGCTTGTTTAAATTACTGAGATAGGCGAAGTCCCTTATCCGATCAGCACGCACTAACTTTACAACCAGCCATACCGTCGGCAATAGCACCAAAGCAATCATATAGCCGTCAAAAAGCAGCCGTGTGGCCGGATGCAGGATAACAACTATTACAAAGGCCATAAATAGAGCAATTAACGGGTAAAGCACGAGTTTTGCTCCTCGCATACCAGCTACTATGGGCAAGGTGCGGCAATCAAAGGAAGCATCACCTTTCATGTCCTCGATGTCTTTGATTATTTCCCGGATCAGCGAAATGATCAGCGCAAACAAGGCGTAGCTAAGTGTTCTGTTGTTCAGTTTGTCATCATACACGGCTACTATCAGCAACATAGTGGCGGCTAACAGCGAGATGACGACGTTGCCCACCAGCAACATTTTCTTCATACGCGCTGAGTAGCCCCACAGCAACAGTACTACCCCCAGGTTAATGAAACCTACCTTGAATGAGAGCGCCATACCGATGAGTACCCCAATTCCTGACAGGATGAGGTGCGCAAACATTGCCCTGCGCCTGCGTATGCGGCGGCCAACCAATATGCGATTAGGCTTATTGATGGCATCTATTTTTACATCATAATAGTCGTTGATGATATAACCGGCAGCGGCTATACAAATAGTAGAAAGCACCAGCAGCAGAAAACCGGGTTCCTGTAGCTTTTCCCACTCTACTCCCGGTGCCAACAGGCAGGCTTGCACCAATGCCTGACTTAGCGCAATCATCAGCAGGTTGCGTGCTCTAATCAGGGTAAGTATAGATTTCACGGCGAAGCAGGTGTAAGTATTAGTTGCAGTAAAGGTACGATGCAGAAGTGAATGGGCAATAAAAAAGCCCCTGAAGGAGGGGCTTTTACTGTATCTGTAAAGTATACTTGTTAGATCTTCTTCACGTTTACAGCGTTGATTCCTTTTTTACCTTCAACAGTATCAAACTCAACTTGGTCGTGCTGCTGAATCTGTAAGCCATTCAGGCCAGTAATGTGTACAAAGAAATCTTCGTTAGTCGCATCATCGGTGATAAATCCGAAGCCTTTGGACTCAATAAAAAACTTTACTTTTCCTGTCTTCATAAAAGTTAAACTAATGATTGTAATTTAAAGAGAGTGTAAA